>CABQGZ010000663.1 GCA_902463835.1 uncultured Lachnospiraceae bacterium | reverse complement strand
GTCCGGGTGGGCACGGTACAGGTCGCTGTCCGGGGAGACCATTTCCGGCTCGAACCAGATGCCGAATTTCAGCCCCATTGCCCGTACCTTGTCCACCAGGGATTTCAGTCCGCCGGGCAGCTTCTTTTCGTACACATACCAGTCCCCCAGACTGGAATTATCGTCGTTCCGTCCACCGAACCAGCCGTCATCCATCACCACCATGTCGATTCCAAGCTCCGCTGCCTCCCTGGCCAGCTTCACAATGGTCTCTCCCCGAAAGTCAAAGTAGGACGCCTCCCAGCTGTTGAGAAGCACCGGACGCAGCGTCCTGCTGTAGCTTCCACGCAAAATGTGATCCCGGATGCAGCGGTGATACCGCCCGGATAGAGTTCCGAATCCGGTGCCGGAGTAAACGAGGATCGTCTCCGGCACCAGCAGACTTTCCCCCGCACACAGCGGATAACGGAACTGCTCTCCTCCAAGCCCCATAACTACTCTTGTCTGTCCAAACTGATCCTGCTCCGCCTCGCACAGGAAATTGCCGCTATACACAAAAGCCATACCGTAACAGCCTCCAGTATCCTCCGTGGCGTCCTTGTCCGCCAGGATCACCGCCGGATTGTACTGATGACTGGAGGTTCCTCGCCTGCTTCCAATTACCTGACTTCCATGACAGATCCTGCTGCGCTGCACATTCCGTTCCATGGCATGTCTCCCATAAAAACTCACAAGATCAAAAGCTCCCCAGACAAAATCCAGGCAGGCGGAGGCTGCCTTCTCCACTGTGACCTCTCCCTTGCCGCAGTTTCGGATCCGCACACTTCTGGTGATCACATCCTCCTGCTCCAGCACCCCGTACAAAAGCTCCGCCTGCACTCTGCTGACGGGATCTTCCAGAACGATCTTCAGAGTCTCCGCCTCCTGCTCCCCGGCATATACCGCCGGAAGTCCCTCCAGTTGATACTTCCCCTTTCGAATCTCATGGCGCACGTAGCGCGGGTCAAAGCACAGGGAGCCGTCTTCGTTACGGATGATCGCGGCGCTGCTGCGGTAATCCCCCACGCCGGATCCCGGATACTCCTGGGGCAATGTGTCCAGAGAATACGTTCTGTCCTGCCCTGCATCATATGGATTTCCTGAGAAGCCTCTGTCATAGTATGTCAGCAGATAGTCCATGCTTCCCTCCGTTCTGCCGCCGTAATACAGATGCAGGAGAAATCCGAATGGGTCCACCTTCATCTGATAGGTGGTGTGCTCTGTCTGCAGTGTAAAGATCTGATTCCTATTATCGTAAATGATCGCCATGGTTTTCTTCCTTTTCTTTCTATTGCAAAATGCACCCCACTGTTTTCTGGGCGCTCTATTTCACTGCCCCGTTCACAACGCCGTTCAATATCTGCTTCTGACAGAACACATAGAAGATCAGTATGGGGATCAGCGCCAGCAGATAGGAGGCAAAGGCCAGATTATAATTTGTTCCAAACTGTGACTGGAAATTCAGCTGGGCAAGGGGCAGCGTATTCTGACCGGATCCCGCCATGATCACAAGAGGCGTCATCACATCATTCCATACGGCCAGAGACGTCAGTACCGCAACCGTAGCATGCATGGGCCGCATAATCGGAAAAATGATCGTCCAGTAAGTCCGAAAGGTTCCGGCTCCGTCCACCCTTGCCGCTTCCTCAAGCGCGATGGGAATGTTGACGAGATATCCGGCATACAGCAAAACATTCATCGGCATATAGAATACCACATAGAGCAGAATCACACCGGCCCAGTTGGCCAGCCCCAGCTCCGCTGTCTGTTTTGCCAAAGGCATCATGAGGATCGCAAAGGGCACAAACATACCGCTCACAATAAAAAGATACACAAAATTGTAAAATTTGCTCCCTCTCTTATTTCTTCCGAGAGCATATCCCATCAGCGAATGGATCAGGATCGCCAACACCACTGTCACCAGCGTGATCACAAGACTGTTCGCCAGGGATCGCCAGAAATCTGTCACAATCATAGCCTCCCGAAAATTATCAAAGCTCCAGTTCCTCGGCAGGGATAAGATCCCGCTGATGCTGTTCGTCATCTCCGAGCTCTGCTTGAAAGCGATAATAACTGTCATATACAAGGGAAATATGATCGTGGAGAGCCCGAGAATCAACAGCGTCATAGCTCCCCAGTTTGTTCTTTTCTTAATCATAGCTGTTCCTCCTTCTTACCGGAAAATCGCATCTGCATACCGGATACGATCACGATCACAACAAAGAAAACCACTGCGTTTGCGCTCTGGAATCCAAACTGCCCGCCCGACATACCGTTGTTGTAGATCAGGTAGGAGATAGATTCTGTACTCTGTGCCGGTCCTCCCTTGGTCAGAGCCATAATCTGGTCAAATACCATCAGAAAATTCTTCACACTGAGCACCATATTAATGGAGAAAAACGGTATGATCAAAGGAAATGTCAGATACCGAAACTGTTTCAAGCCTGTGGCTCCGTCCAATCCGCCCGCCTCGTACACATCCTCCGGCACCGTCTGCAGACCAGAGATATAAATGATGGTATTCATGGCGATCGCCTGCCACGCACAGACGATCATGATTCCGATCCATGCCGTACCGGGGTTGGACAGAATACTGGTTCCCTCAAGGCCAACCATCTCCATAAGCGCCGGAAGAATATAGGTAAAAAAGTAGTTAAAAATATATCCTACCACCAGCGCCCCCAGAATATTGGGCAGGAAATATGCACCACGAAAGAAGCTTTTGGCCCGTATTTTACTGTTCAAAGCCAATGCCAGAATCAGACTGATCACATTTACCACAATCGTTGTCACAACTGCCAGTTTAAAAGTAAACAGATAGGACTTTCCTACGCGGACATCAGATAACAGATCCATATAGTTCCGAAATCCGACCCAGTCATAATCACCAAATCCCCTGAAATTCGTAAAGCTGTAGATGACACCCCGAATCAGCGGAATGGTATTAAAGCAGATGAACAGGGCCAGGA
>CABQGZ010000662.1 GCA_902463835.1 uncultured Lachnospiraceae bacterium | reverse complement strand
GTTTCTATGATGGAGACACATCCAACAATGTTCCCGCAGGATTTGATGCAACGCTCTATGATGGAACCGGGCAGGATCTGAAGCTCTACCAAGGCGGCGACTGGGCAGGCATCATCGAGAAGATACCTTATTTAAAAGGTATGGGTGTTACGGCAGTTTGGATCTCCGCTCCGTACGAGAACCGTGATACGGAGATTATCGACTACCAAAGCGATGGCAGTCTCAACCGGTGGACGAGTTTCCACGGCTATCACGTTCGCAACTATTTTGCGACAAACAAGCATTTCGGAACGCTGAACGAGTTCAAGGAACTGCGGGATGCACTGCACGCCAATGGCATTAAGCTGGTTATCGATTTCGTGACCAACCACACCAGCCGGGAAATGAACCCTACCGCGAACAATATCCCGGAAGATGGCAAGCTGTACGAGCCGGATCGCAAAGAAGATGGTACTTTTGCATTCAATGAGAATGGTGAGCCGTATGATTACAATGGGGATGGCTTGGTAGAAAACTTGATTGCCGATCCTCAGAATGATACAAATGGATGGTTCCACGGTTTGGGTGACCGCGGTGATGATAGCAGCCGATATGGCTATCGCTATAAGGATCTCGGCTCGTTGGCTGATTTCTCACAGGAAAATCAGGATGTTGCGGCATATCTGGAACAGGCAACCCTGTTCTGGGCGGATATGGGTGTAAACGGTATCCGCCATGATGCCACGCTCCATATGGATGCGGCATTCGCAAAGGGGCTGAAAGATGCGGTTGATTCGCATAATACGATTACCCAGTTCGGTGAGTTTTTCATCGGGCGGCCTGACCCCAAATATGATGAGTATGTCTATTTCCCGAAGCAGACGGGCATAAACAACCTTGATTTCGAGTTTTATCGCGCAGCGTCCACGACCTTTGGCGACTTCTCGACAACGATGGCGGACTTTGGCAATATGCTGCAGTACACGCAGGACGATTATGACTACGAAAATCAGGCGGTAACGTTCCTCGATAACCACGATGTGACGAGATTCGGCTACACGCAGAGAAGCCAAAAGACCTACAATGCAGCCTTGGCGACGTTGCTGACATCTCGTGGTGTTCCCAACATCTACTACGGTACGGAGCAATATGTTGTCCCCGCAGATGGCAGCGATGTCTCTGGACGTATCTTCATGCAGACGGATAGTTCGTTTGATACAGATACAACGGCCTACAAGCTGATTGGCAAGCTGTCGGAACTGCGTCAGCAAAATGATGCCATTGCGTATGGTACTACCACGATTCGTTACAGCAATGATGATGTCCTTATCTACGAGCGGAAGTTCTATGATGATGTTATACTTGTTGCAATAAATCGCCAGCCGGATAAAGCGTATACCATTGACAATGTGGAAACGTTGCTCCCGGAAGGTGAGTATGTGGACTTCCTCGGTGGTATGCTGAACGGTGAAAATATCAGCGTCTATGCCTCTACAGGAATCAATACTACGGCATCGATCACGCTGGATGGCGGTGAGGTAGGCGTTTGGCAGTACGATGCGGCAGCCAGCGCACCCGAAATCGGAAATGTTGTTTCTACGATGGGGCGTGCAGGCAACCGTGTTTACATTTACGGTGATGGACTTGATGGTAATATCTCGGTCAAGTTCGGTGAAACCGAAGCAACGGTTGAAAGCAATACCGCAAATGAAATCGTGACGTATGTTCCAGACAATGCAGTGGCAGGGTACAATGACATTACGGTTACGAAGGGAGATGCTGTCAGCAATTCGTTTACCTATAATGTCTTGTCTAGTGACCAGAACCAAGTCATTTTCCATGTGAAAGCTGAAACCAACTACGGTGAAAACATTTACATTGTAGGTAATGTGCCGGAGTTGGGTAGTTGGGACCCGGATAAATGCACAGAAGCGCTGCTGAATCCCAATTATCCTGAATGGTTCCTCCCGGTGAGTGTTCCGGCAGGAACGGAAATCCAGTTCAAGTTCATCAAAAAGGACGCGAACGGAAACGTTACGTGGGAGAGCGGTGACAACCGCGTGATTACTTCCTCGTCTCTTAGCGCCGGCACGGTTGATACAGAGGTCTACACTTGGAGAAATTGATATACTAACGCTATTATCAACAAAGCCATAATATACACAAATGCCCATCGGTTCATAAGCCGATGGGCATTTGTGCGTTTTATATGATTACTTAAAAGCCATAGTATGAGAAAATGTCGAGATAATCATGCAGACATAAAATGAAAAATTAAGAATTGTGCGATAATACTTTGATTAAATACTTACATATCCGTTTTCAGTGTTTGCGTAGAATCTAAAAGCAGAAGGTCCGATTTCATTATTAATATATAAAATTTTGGCAGCAGCTTGAATAAAAGTGTTACTTGTCGTATTCGGCTCCCAATAAAGAACATTTACCATACCTACATGTGTTGTGTAAGTATAGCTCCCCGAATCAGCAAAGCACCAATCTCTATCTAGTCCCATGGTGGTGAGGTGAGCAGTAAGAGTAGCAATGTGGATTTTATTAAAGTAAACCTCAAAAGGATAATCGAAGTGACGCGTATGATAGGCTGCGCGCATTTCGCTATCGTTATCAAGTTCAACAATTTCACCTGCGTAAATTGTTAACGGGCCGCTTTCGTAGTACAAATGTAGATAATCAGGGACACTATTTTGACTCTGCGTTGGAGCTAAAGTATAGTCTGCCGCATAGGTAGGAAAAGCAAAAAGCGTAGCCATGAATATGCAAACGAACAATTTTAGTGTGTGTTTTTTCATTTGAATTTCTCCAATCATTATTTGATGAGCTAATAAAAAACAGCAAAGTCGAGGTGACTTTTGGTGAAATACGTGCCGAATAATGAATATGGGAACTCTGCGGTAGAATGGAAGCCGTGGTATAAACCAAATCAAACATAAAAGGGTAGTTGATTTGGTTGATTTTTGATTATAGGCGGAGAACGTATTCTTACAAAATTGTA
>CABQGZ010000661.1 GCA_902463835.1 uncultured Lachnospiraceae bacterium | reverse complement strand
GATCAAGCCATCGTTACAGGGAATGAGAATGGCATCTATCCGCTGCGTTTGACTTTTTCTCTCTATGACGAAGTTTGAGCAGCGCATTTATAATTCCCTATAGCGCAAGGGATTGTCCCCGTAGTTTGAACACGCTGGTGTTTATGCGATCCTCTTGGATGGGCGGACCGTCTACATCGGCAAGAGCTTCAATATGCTGGCACGCATGGCGCAGCACTACGCAGGGATTCAAATGCAGGCAGAGCGTAAATACCGCGTGCTGGCCGAGGCAACGCGGCACGGTCACAAAATGTGCTTTACCGTGTTGTATACCGCCAAGGCCAGTTCCCACGCGGCCATTGAAGAAGAAATCGGCCAGAAGGAGGGCGAGTTGATCCGCCAGCACCTCCCTCCGCTGAACACATAGATTCCCAAGGCGGAGGATTGGCACAGATGGGATGTTAAGCCCGTGGACATAAATATAACCGCGCCGTCAGAAGTGCGGCAGCGGTCTGAATGATATTATAAATTTTTGGAGGAAAAATCAAATGGCGTACTTAACGCAGATTTCTGATGATAATTACATTTACAGTTACTCCGGCGTATCCGGCTCCATCCTGAAGGAGTATCTGACCCCCGCCGGTATTGAGGCTTACCTTTATGACGAGTCCTTTTCGGAAACCGTGCGGCAGAGCTATATTTTTTGCAGAGACACCGAGCCGCAGTGGATGGATGCAGAAGTGAAGCGGCGCTTTGAAAGCCAGAAGGACAAAACCGCTGAATGGCTGCGGCGACAGGTGCGCGATATGCGCTCCTATCGTTCACAGCCGTGAGTGTCCGTCTTCTCGAATCAAAACCACATTTCGTGGGAGCGTGAACCACGCAGAACCCAAAAGCAGGAGTGAAAAAATGTTTTTCCCGAAATAGGGGCGGGGTCATTCCTGCTTTTGGTCTGCGGTAAACTCCACGAGATCGGCGGGCTGGCACTCCAGCAGTTCACAGAGCTTTTCAAGATTTTCCCAAGCCACCCCCTTGCCTTCACGCAGCTTTTGGAGCGTGGATTGGCTGAGCAGCCCTTCCGTTCTGATCTTGTTGGTGTTGTAGCCCTTTTCTTTCAACGCGGCCAATACGTTAATCTTCCACTGTAGCGGCATATAATTGAGCCTCCTTTTCCATTGTCCTTATTATAGCGCACAGATTGCACGAAAGCAAGTGCAAATATTGCACAAGGATAAGCACTAACATTCGTGCAATTCGTCAATTGATTTGCACGAATTATCGTGCTATACTATAGTCACAGTCAAGGAAGACAACAGGCAAGTCAAGGTAGCAGTACAGTCGCCACGCGGCACTCGAAAGGAATACAAGATCAGAGCGAGACAGGATAGGAAAGTAGCAGACAGGAAGTCAGACAGCCGAACAGCCCCTCGCCGCTTGCCGGACAAACAGAAAAGGAGACAGACACAATGAGCAAGAAAGAAATGGTAGCACTGATTGAGACAATGAACAACTATGACGAGTTGGCCGCGAAAGCCAAGGCCAAGGCGGACGCGATCCGCGAGGCCATCAAGGAGGAAATGGTGCGGCTGGACACCGAGGAACTGACCGCCGGAGTGTACATTGTCCGCTTCACCAACGTGATTTCCAACCGCTTCGACAGCACCACCTTCAAGCGGCTGTACGCCGATCTCTATAAGGACTTCACCAAGCCGGTCAGTTCCCGCAGGTTTACGGTGAGCTGCTGAGTGAAAAGTCCGCCGCCTTTCGAGAATAGAGCGGCGGAAAAAGTCTTGCAATTTTCTTAAAAGCCGTACATGCCTCAAAACAGACACATGCAATTGACATTATTGCAAATTTAGCTTAAAATACCAAGAAGGATAAAGACAGGAGTGCAAATATGCCCTATACGATTATAAATGCAGACTGTTTCGAGTGGATGAAACAAAGGGAAGAAAATTCGATTACCGCCATCGTCACGGATCCTCCATATGGTGTAAAAGAGTACACTGAGGGAGAACTGAAAAAGCAACGTCAAGGTCAAGGCGGAATTTGGAGAATTCCACCATCTTTCGACGGGCATGTACGTCAAGCTGTTCCTAGGTTTTCTGTAATTAACGATGACCCAAAAGAGCGCGAGAACGTTTACTCTTTTTTCTTTGAGTGGGCAATTTTGGCTCTTCGCATTATTGTTCCAGGAGGACATGTTTTTATTGCATCAACTCCGTTGCTTTCGGACATTTTAAGCCGTGCTATGCGAGATGCCGGATTTGAACGGCGTGGTGAAGTAATTAGGACGGTTTCAACGCTAAGAGGCGGTGATAGGCCGAAGGGTGCAGAGATTGAGTTTTCCGAAGTATCTGTAATACCTAAGGGGCTATGGGAACCATGGGGGCTATATCGGAAGCCCATTAGCGAAAAGACTGTCGCACAAAACTTGAGATTATGGAAAGCGGGTGCCCTCCGCAGAGAGTCTGAAAATGCACCGTTTGTGGACTTAATCCAAAGTGAAAAAACTCCACAAATCGAACGAAAAATTGCGCCGCATCCCAATATAAAGCCGCAAAGTTTTATGAGGAAAATAGTATATGCAGCTCTGCCTCTTGGCGAAGGAGTTGTATTAGACACGTTTTCGGGAAGTGGCTCTACATTAGCCGCAGCCACATTTTGGGGAATTGATAGTATCGGTATTGAAAAAGATCCAGAGTTTTTTGAAATGTCGCAAAGTACGGTACCTAGACTCGCTGAATTGTATCCTGATCAAACTAAACTTCTCTTTTACTAAAAGACCCAATTTGGGAACGTGAAACAGAACAGGACTTAATAAAATGGAGAAAATCTGGGGATTGGTAGGGTGCTACTCAGGTTTTCTCTGTTTTTCTTCAAATGCGAAGAAATATGTACTATATCAGAATTCAGGTAGAGCGAGCCATCTCGTAATTTTGCAGTACCAACATTTGTGGTAATATAAGTTTCAGTTCTTTGCGAGTTATTTTCATTTCTGCTGCTACCTTGATATTTC
>CABQGZ010000660.1 GCA_902463835.1 uncultured Lachnospiraceae bacterium | reverse complement strand
GTAATTCTCCATCCCAGTTCCGGGATTTCTATGGTTTTTCCAGGCTCTACCGCCTGGGCATCCTTCGGCAGTCCGCTAGCCGCTGCTGCCTGCGCAAGCTCCACGCCCTCATACACGCGCCGCGCTTCCATGCGATAGGGCAGCACAATCCTTCTCCCCACCTGCTTTCCAAAAAGCTCCAGCACCGCCTCCACATGTACCGCTCCGATATCCTTCCTGCTTCCCGCACATGCGCCAAGCGTCTCCAACACCAAAGCTTTCTGCACCAGCGGCGGCTGCCCCAGAAAAGGCTCTGCAAGCAGCACGCGCTTCCGCTCCCCAAGGCCATCTTTTCTCGTTTCCATTCCAGAAATATCCGACTCACATCTCACGCATCGCTCCCGGGCCTGCGCTGTCAATTTCTCCATCAGCTCCACCGCCTCGGCCACATACTCTGTAGCCCTGTACAGATGCGCAACGGCTTCTTCATTCATCTCTGTAAGCAACGGCAGCACTTCATGCCGGATCTTATTCCGGCTGTACGCTGTCTCCCAGTTAGTGGCATCCACACAAAAGCGCTGCCCCCGCTCCTTAAGATAAGCTTCAATCTCCCGGCGGCTGACACACAGAAGCGGTCGGATCACAGCGTCTCGCACCGGTACAATCCCACACATGCCCCGAAGTCCCGTCCCCCTTGTCAGATGAAAAAGCAGCGTCTCCGCACAGTCGTTCTGGTTGTGAGCCACCGCGATCTTATCTGCCCCAAGCTGTCTCCTTGTCTCCTCAAAGCAGCGATACCGAAGCTCCCTGGCCCCCTCCTCAAGAGACATCCCCTTTTCTTTTGCAAATCCGATAGCATCACAGAAGTGCACCTGACATGCCACATGTAACCGGCGGCACAGCTCCTCCACAAACGCAGCGTCCCTCCTGCTCTCCTCCCCCCGAATACCGTGCTCCACATGAATCACCGAAAGCTTCATGTGATAAGTCTCCCTCAGACCCCAAAGCACCAGCAGCAGACAGACAGAATCCGCTCCCCCAGACACCCCCGCCAGAACATGGTCGCCAGCACATATCATCTCATGCTGCTTCACATAATCCGTAATCTTTTGAATCATTTTATCCTCCATAGCCATTCGGCCGTTCCAATCGTTGAATAAGATCAATTATATAATTGCCCCGCAATTATCTACGGCCATTCAGCCGTTTTCCTCGTTCAATAAGGTCAATTATCGCATATTCCGCCTCATCTTTCAACCAATAGTAGGTGATTTAAGAAAGTTATTTCCCAAACACCTACTATTCCACAGGATTGCCAACAACGTAGCCCCAGGGAAAGGGTATGCCCATATCAGACCCTTGCAAAACGTCGGCACTTAGCAAGCGGGCCATGATAATGGTTCGCGCGCTTAGTGTCCGCTACGTTTGTGCCTGGAGCGAAAGCGCGTCTGACATGGGCATACCCTTTCTCTGGGGCGGCCCTTTCCCCGAGGCACCCTTGCCCTGGGGCGGCCCTTTCCCTGCAGCCTGAAACATTCCCCTACCGCTCCCACACCCCCGCCACAAGAACCGTCATATCATCCGGTACCCTGCCGCCGGTGAACAGCAGGATCCGCTCCAGAATATGCTTGGCCAGCTGTCCCGGATTGTTGATCTGTACCGTCTCCAGAATCTCCTTCATGGTCTCCTCCGGGTCAGGCACATGCAGATAATCCATAACTCCGTCCGATACCATGATCACAAAATCTCCATCTGCAAGCTGTCTTCTGCTCTTCTCGATCTCCACCTGGGAAAAGACACCCGCCGGAAGACTGGCGGAGGAGACCATGTCCACCTTCTCCCCCCGCTTTAAAAAGGTGGCGGATGCTCCGATCTTATAGAAATCACAGTTTCCGGTATACAGATCCACGGCCGCCATATCTACCGTGGAGTACATGCCGTCCTCGCCGTGCATGACCATGGCTGAGTTCATCATACGGATTGCAGTCTCCTTCTGAAAGCCTGTCTCCAAAAACTTCTCTATTAACTCTATCACCATTTCACTTTCCTTACAAGCCCGGATTCCAGAGCCCATACCGTCCGACAAAGTCAGCACGCTCTGCCCGCTCTCCAGATCCAGAAAGGAGAAATTGTCCCCGGAGATCTGGGCTCCATCCTTTGAGAGCCTGGCCACCCCGTGCAGCGTCCGGAACTTTGGTTCCTCCTCGAATACCAGCTGCGCCTCCTCTTTGCCTACCAGTGTCTTACTGTTTCTGGCCGGCACCATCGTCTTGTGCATTCCCTCGGTCACAGCCTTTGCGATATCCTTGATGGGAATGCAGTTTCCCCATTTGGAGGAGAGCTTCACATGCAGGGACAGCCGCCCGCTGGACTTCTCATACAGCTGGGCCTCCCGAGCCACAATCCCCCGCTCCTTCAGCCGGTACTTCACTGTGGCAAGAAGCTTGCCCTCCTCCCTGGTAATGTCCGTGTATTCCTTTGCGCAATCCTCCATAATATAGGCCATGGCGTCCAGCTGCTGGGCGATCACCTCTCGATTCTCCAGAAGACGGTTATACCAGGCCATGTTCAGCCGGGCCTTTTCAAATACGCCCACCGCCTCCTCGATCACAGCCCTGGAATAAGGGCAGTACTCCGACAACGCCCTTCCCGCCTCCTCGTCCGGCATTCCCAGTTTCTCCATGGAGGACAGGATCCGGTAAAAAATCTGGTACATGGGACTGGTCTCCTGCTCCCAGCAAAGGGCACACTGGTCGCAGGAAATACAGATTTTGGCGGTGATCTCCTGCTGGATTCTGCCGATCTCCTCCCGCTCCAGATTGTCCTTCTGATGGCTCATCTGGGAAAAAAGCCGCGAGAGACCATTGAAGGATTCCGCATAGGACGCAAGGCGCGCTCCATTCTCCGGAGCCCGCACCGTCTTTCGCTTTTCTTTTGGCTCGCTGCCCTTCCCCTCCAAAAATGCATGCATCAGAGGGGCAGCCACCATAATAAAAGTAAATACGAACAAGCTCTCCAAC
>CABQGZ010000659.1 GCA_902463835.1 uncultured Lachnospiraceae bacterium | reverse complement strand
GATTGTAGTATCCCATCTTCTCATACATTTTTACCTTCGACTCCAAACAGGTCAGGATCGCCATGCTTCTGCCTCTCTCCTGCTCCCTGCGAAGGTACTGAGACATGATCTCCCGCGCCAGCCCCTGCCCACGGTATTCCGGAAGGACATCAAGGCCCAGCAGCATCACATTTCTTCCCGCCGGGTCATGCAGTGTGGCATCTTTGAAAAATTCATCCCGAAAATCCTGCTCATTGGTGGCAATTCCATTTAAAAATCCGGCAATCTTCCCTGTCTTTTGATCCACCGCAACCAGAAATAAGTCCGGCACCAAAGCGACCCGTTCCTTCATCATCGCCTCGGAGCACGCTTCATTGGGCGGAAAACAGATCTGCTCCACCGCTGCGGCCTGATCCGCCTCCTCTGGAAGAATATTTCGGAATTCGAAGCGTTCCTCCAAACCCTTTTCATATATCATTGTCTCGTTCATTTTCTCCCTGTTCCTTTCTATAATGTCAATCCTTCTGTCTTCTTTTCGTAGCTCTCTGTTTTGTCAGCCCTTGTTGTGGTTCTTGAAATAATCTCGAAGCACGCTCATGCTTTCCTCCCGCAGAACGCCTCCCGTGACCTGAATGTTATTGCCAGAATGGGAAAAAACAAGCTTGCAGCACTCCGATCCCTGTACGCCTAACAGACTGCAGATCTCCATGTCACTGGCTCCATAGACAAGTCTTCCCAGTTTTGTCCAGACTATTGCGCCGCAGCACATAAAACATGGTTCACAGCTGGAGTACATGGTATATTCGGACAAATCCGTAATTCCCGTCTCTGCGCAAAAGCGCCGGATCAGTCCGGCTTCCGCATGATACGTGGGGTCATGCTTTGTAAAAATCTGATTTTCATTGGTATAGACGATCTCGATGTCCTTCACCAACACTGCGCCAAACGGTTCATTTCCCTTTTGAACCGCAAGCTTCGCCAGCTGTATTGCCTCTCTCATAAATAATTCATCTTGTGTCTGCATCGTGTTTTCCTCTTTTCGTCGTTTCGTTTTTTGCTATCTCTCGCTGTGGTTCTTCCAATATCCTCTGATTTTTATGTAAAATAGAAAAGTCCTTCGTTTGACGCTTGTATTTTCGCGTTCCTTGGCGCCTGCCTGCATACAGCCGCAATATCCATATAGTCGGGCGCCGGCGAAATGAGACCCATAAAAGCAGACACCACACACACCGTCATCACGGGCTTCCATGTGATCGGGCACAGTAAAAACACCATAAGCGCAATCAGGCCCGGGAGCATTGGTACCAAGCTCATTCCAACGAATCTTGTTCTTGTAATCGGGTAGAAGGATACCGCATACGCTTTTAACTGCTTCAGGCACACACCGATATATACCGTTGCACCACGCGGATAACAGATTGCATGCAGTAATTCATGAAGCGGCATGGCCACTATGAATCCAATAGCAAAGGCCAACGGCGCAAACCACAGATTAAAAATAAATTCTCCTGCTATTCTGCTTTTTACAAGGACAGCAATAAAGCAAAGGACGCCGGGCAAGATCATATATGGGGTTGACGCCTTCACAATGTCGTCCGGTCTGCTTATCTTCTTTGCGTTTTCCGTGAGGGGCTTATCTATAAATTTTTTATCCCAATCCTGGTTTCCTTCCCATATTATATTTGGCATACGTATTTTCCTCCACTCTCTAAAGAACCATAAAAAGCGTCCCCGCACCGATCAAAATGCAGCCGATCACAGACTTCACCGTGAACTCCTCGTGTAAAAAGACAAAGGCTAAAACCAGTGTAATCACCACGCTTAGCTTGTCGATGGGAACCACTTTGGAGGCCTGGCCCAGCTGCAGCGCTCTGTAGTAACAAAGCCAGGAAGCCCCTGTGGCCAGCCCGGATAAGATCAGGAACAACCAGCTTTTTCTTCCAATCTGCGCGATACCACCCTGGGTGTTCGTCAAAAACACCATACCCCAGGCCATCACGAGCACGACAACCGTACGGAGTGCGGTGGCCAGATTGGAGTTGACACCTTCAATGCCAACCTTGGCTAATATGGATGTAAGCGCTGCGAAAACAGCAGACAAAAGTGCAAAAACGAACCACATTTTGAGTTCCTCCCTTTATTCAGCCAGTCCTAACTTGTTTCTCTGATTATACCACTTTGGCATTCCATTTTCTACCATTAAAATCTTAACATACAAAACGGTTAAGCCCCAAAGTGCTTAACCGCCCTGATTATCATCAAACTTACCCCCAAGTTTAATCTAAAATTTTCCCGTCTACCGAAATCGTTACTATCTGCCACGGTATAAATTTACCGCTATCCTTCAGCGCCTTGATTGTTGCCTGCTCCAGTCCGCCGCAGCATGGAACCTCCATCCGAACCACCGTCACACTTTGAATGTTATTGTTCCCTATAATTTCTGTCAGCTTCTCACTGTAATCCACGGCGTCCAGCTTGGGACAGCCAATCAACGTAATCTTGCCCTGCATAAATTCCTCATGCATATTTGCATAGGCATAAGCCGTACAGTCTGCTGCAATCAACAGCTTCGCCCCATCAAAATAAGGAGCGTTGACAGGAACAAGCTTGATCTGACAAGGCCACTGTGCCAGCTGCGACTGCATTTTTTCATGCCGCATCTGCTCACTGCCCTTCTCGCCGCGGTCAAACCTCCTCATCTGGTGTCCGGGACATCCGCCGAAAACAGGCTGTGCCGAAACCTCCCGCTTCTTCTTATTTTCCATCACCGCAGCCTCATTATACGCCGCAGCTTCACGTTCCACAAAGCTGATTGCACCTGTAGGACATTCCGGCAGGCAATCGCCCAGGCCGTCACAGTAGTCGTCCCGCATCAATCTTGCCTTACCGTCTGCCATCTCAATGGCTCCCTCGTGGCAGGCATCCGCACAAGCTCCGCAGCCGTTACATTTTTCTTCATCAATCTGAATAATTTTTCTGATCATAGGTGTCTCCTCCTTGTTTTTCTACCAGAATTATAG
>CABQGZ010000658.1 GCA_902463835.1 uncultured Lachnospiraceae bacterium | reverse complement strand
GGCTCCATCCATATGGACGCTCCATCCAGGATCATATAGTTGTTCACATGGCCGCTGGCGTTCTCAAAGTAAAAGCCCAGATACCCGCGCGCTGCCGCAACACCCAAAATGCAGGTGAGCAATTCATTGTCCGCTCCCACTTGCACATACAGCTTGTCCTTTCTGCGGCTGATATTCAGCTTCAGACCGTATTCACTCACATGGGCAAGGGTCTGCTCAAAGATCGTCTCTCCCCCATAGGTAATGGCGACGGTATTGTCCGGATACAAGGAAAAAATATAACCGTCTCCCAGATCCTCCGCGATACTGCTTCGCAGCATGGTGACGCCCAGCACCCCGTCTCCGCCTGTCCGAAGAAGCGTACACTGAAGCTTAAAATCCCCGTATGTCCGGTTGGTGACTGCAAGCTGAGACAGTCCCTCTACCGCATTGCGCCGGATACCGCCCAGTGCATATTCCCATTCTCTGCTGTCGCCGATGATATTATAATTCTCCCATACGGAGACTGCAGTCCCCACCGCTGCGGATGACGCCATTTCCGGCAGCCTGCAGGGGGTTACCGGTGTGTTCACGGAAGCTTTGTCATGAATACTGTCGCCAAAGCAGGCGTATGCAAACTCTGCCTCTGCGCCCCTTTCGCAGAAAATACCTGCCCTTGCCGTGCTCATGTTTGCCGGAAGGTAGGAGGAAAAGCCCTTTGCCTGTCCATCCTGGAAATACACCGCCGTATATACACCGCCAATGCGCTGCAGCTGCAGCTGTACACCGCCGCTGAAATCTCCTGTTATCCTTTCATAAGGAATCACGTTTCCATCCTTGAAATATCCGAATACCAGGCATTCCTCATTGCTTGTATCTCGCACAAAAGCAACTCCGTTGTCTCTATCACAGCAGCTTACCACCCCAGCAAAACCATTTTTCAGACTTTTCAAATCAGCCTTGAATGTGAAGTCCTGTGAACGTGCTTCGCTAAGCAGCATAGCCGGCTTCTCTGCTGTCCCTGTGCATTCTCCGCAATTCGCCAAGTCAGCCATTCCTTTCATGGTAAGCATTCCGTCCGTCAACAAGCAGCCCCCCTCTGCGTACTCTGTGGAGAACAGCCCGCCCAGATGTGCACCTGTAAAGTCTTCCCAGAGCGCCTCCTTCTGCCATCCAGTCTGTACGCCGGATAAGACTGCGTGGGTTCCTGGCAAGCCAATTCCTGCATAGAGCTGTCCAGAACGCACAAAGGGTAACATACTGTCTGCCAATACGGGTGACTGCTCTCCCGCTGTACCAGATACGGAATCACCTGCGCCGCTATCCGGCTGAATCGTCTGCCCTTCACAAGCTTCTGCTTTGCCTCCACGGATAACAACAGCGCCGCAGCCGTCTGGCCCCACACCCAGACGAACTTTTCCCGTATCAGGCAGAGCTGTCTCGCACAGCAATGCGCCGTCTGTTCCATATACGGCAAGTCCAGCCTCCGTAAATACCGCAGACATCTGTCGGTTCGATCCGTCCTCACACAATACCAGCGCTCCGCCTACGGCATCTTCGGTGATATCCGCCTCGATATACCCGCTGCCAAAAACCGGTATCCGCGCAGCAAGGCAACCGTTCTCTGCGTTCCAGTCTTTTTTATCAAGAATATAGCAATTTTCTTCCGACGTAAGGACACTGATCTTAGCGGAACCGTTCTCCGGCATTTTGGCACCTCCTACCAGTTCCAGGCTTCCCCGATAATTCCCTGCTTTTCCCGTAACCAGAACACTGCCCCCTGCCGGAATCCTTACACTGGCTGCGCCCTGCTCCACCACATAGGTCTCTCCGGTCAGATAGTCTGTCATCACCGTCCCGTCACACACATTGTACTGCTTCAGATTCAGTGTCATCTCCTGATCGTATGCTCTCTGGTTCAGCATGGTCACCACCGTGCCGTTCTCATCCCAGCGGCCATATACGGTCACCTGGCGCTCATTATCCACAAGGCCGACCTTGAAGGGACCCTCTTTCAACGCCGTGTACTCTTTTCTCAGCTCACACAATGCTTTGCAGAGCATACGCAGCTCATAATTCCACTCCCCGGCGTTCCAGTTGAAGGAATTGCGGGAGGTGGGATTGCCCTCCTTGCCCGCGCCGTTCTCGCTTCCAAAATAGATCACTGGTGCACCTATATAGGTCATCTGCAGCAGCCAGACGCTTTTCAACTTGTACCTGTCCGATGCATAGTCTCCAAGGACACGCTTCGTATCATGATTTTCAAAATTATTGTACATGCACAGACACATGGGTCTGGGAAGCTTCGCCATCTTATAGAGGTGATCCACCATCCACGACTGATCGAACTGGCCGCCCTTCATCCACAGCAGCGCCGTGAATATAAAAAAGCTGTTCTGCATGGCGTCCCAGTTCCCGCTCAGACCAGTGTCCTTGGAGTAATCCTCCCCCACCAGCAGCACCTCCGGCTTTACGCCCTTGGTCTCCCTGCGGATCTCGGCCCCGATCTTCGTCAGGGACGTGTTGGTGCCGGCGAAGGAGTTGATAGCGTCAAACCGCCAGCCATCCGCATTGTAAGGCGGCTTTAGATACCTTTTTAACACAGAATCCTCATCCCGCCAGAGCAGATTCCTGGCCTTATCGCTGCCAAGGTCATTCTCGATGCCGCCCCACTTGTGCACATAGTCCACCGGCCACTTTGCGAACTGAAACATGTCCGAATACTCCGAATCCTGGGACTCAAAGGCTCCCGGCAGAGGCTGAAGGCCATTGCTGTTAGTGAAAATGGAGTTGGCCTGGGAATAGGAAAATACCGCATCTATCATGATGGGCATGCCTTTGGCGTGAGTCTGCTCACAGAGCGCAATAAAATCCTCCTCGTTCCCATAATTGGGAGAAGTCTCATAGTAATTATTGGGGCCGTAGCCAGCCTCGGAATCGCTGTTCCACATGGGATTCACATAGAGACCTTCCGCCCCCAACTCCCGAATGTAATCCAGCCTGGAACTAATTCCCCTGATAT
>CABQGZ010000657.1 GCA_902463835.1 uncultured Lachnospiraceae bacterium | reverse complement strand
TTTGAAGGTTGTATTATAACTAATACGGACAAATGTAGTATGATACGAATCATTCAACTGGATGCGGATAGTAAATTAAATACAGTCAGTATGATGGCCACCTAAGAAGTCTTTTTTGGCTTCTCTGGTGGCCTTCTTTATTAACCACATGCGGAAATTGTGAAATTTATATTTACGATTCCCAAATCACCTAAGCAACGCAATCCATTGTAACTGAGGGGATAGGTGATTTTGTGGTGAAACTGCTTAGTTGCGCTCGGAGCAGGGGACCTCCTAGATGTGATTTGACCGAAAAAAATCAAATCGCTATAGGAGGTCAAAATGACTGAATTAGAAATGTATGAACTTTGGCTCACTCTTCGTGAATGGGCCAATTATAATCAGCTTAACCAGACGATAGAAAAGAACTGGCTTAGTAATTCGTTCAACAGCCATATCCTTGATTTGTTAGACAAAGAGGAAATCAAATACAGGTCGGAGAAACGTCTCCTTGGATATAGGAACAAGGGGAAAAGGCGACTTGCTGGTAATGCAAATCAGCCAATTATTATCAATATTGATGATGTGGCTGATGTCGTTGATGTTCGTGCGGAAGATGAATTCGCTCGAGTAGAGCTTCTGGTATCATTGAAGCAGGAATTGGAAAGGCTCTCACCCAGGGAGCTAATGATTATTCGTACTTATTTGGATTATCCTATAGAGGTTGTGGCGAGGAAGCTTAAGGTTAGACCCAACACGATTTCTAAGGCACGAAGAAAAATTGCAAGAGAATTGAGAAAGAAGTTGGTTTGAGATGAAAAGGGAAGAACTGTGGACTCCATCTGCAAGGCGGTTTGAATGCCTGCTCAAGGCTGCGCAGAATGGCGACTATAACGCATACATGCGTATCAGCGTGAATTGAACAAGGAAAAACACCCGTCAAAGAAGCGGAAGAAGTTCGGACGCAGGTGATGATCTGAGCGTTAGTAGTTAATATTGATTCAAATAAAAACAGATTGTTGCAAGCGCAGCAATCTGTTTTTATTTGAATCGGTAGCGTTTTAAGCAAAATATGAATCGTGTATCAATTGACTGTTACATATAACAATCTATCGAATTTTAGCCTCATTCACCTTATGAACAAGGGTGTATTTGTAAAATGTGCTGAATTTGTGTACTTGTATAATTAAAATGAATCCGATTTGTTGATAAATGTCGAATTGTGTGCTATTATATCAATACATATATTGGCAAAATATTGCGGTGGTAGACTGCTGAATTGTGCTAAGGATTTTCCATGACTAATTTGTGGGAATGCCTTTAGCTGCTCAAAACTGCTTTCCCTGATTTCAATTGCAGTATTGAAAATAATATATGTGCAAAGTAGAACGAGGAGTAAGAACATGACAAGGTTTAGGCATGACTTGATTTTGCGGATGATAAAGCTGTTAGATGCTGTGCTTGTGACGATACCATTTGCAATGTGCTGGTATCTATACTATGCTAAGCGCGTTGCATCGCCGTATTATGCAAAGGGCGATTATCTGGTCGTGGCACTGTTCTTTGTGCTGTTCATCATCTTTGGACGCGTTTATGACGCCTTTCTGATGTCGATGCAGCGTATCTCCGAAATTATCTACGAACAATTTTTGGCGGCTGCGGTCAGCGATTTTATCATGTATATCGTGATTTGGCTTTTGTCCAAGCATCTGCCCAACATTCTTCCTGGCGTGGCAGCCCTTGTAGGGCAGGTTATTATGGCCTCAATTTGGGCTTATAACGCTCACCATGCCTACTTTAAAACCTTCCCGCCGCAGGCCACAGCTGTTATTTATGATATCAGACGTGGTATGGAGCAGCTGATTGGTAAGTACGGTCTAGATGCCAAGTACAAAGTGGTCTCCACAGCTACGGCGGGGGAGTGCATCGAGAATCTTTCCATGCTGGACGGCATCAATACAGTGTTTTTGAGCGGCATCCACAGCCATGATCGGAATATTATTCTGAAATACTGTGTAGAAAACAACATTACTGTATTTGTTGTCCCGCGCATCGGTGACACCATCATGTCCGGTGCACATCACATGCATATGTTCCACCTGCCGATGCTTCGTGTTGGCCGGTATAATCCTCAGCCGGAGTACCTGTTTGTAAAACGACTGCTGGATATTGTCATTTCTGCTATTGCGCTTGTGATTCTGAGTCCGATTTTCCTTGCGACGGCTATTGCCATCAAAGCAACGGATCACGGCCCAGTCTTTTACAAGCAAATTCGTTTAACAAAGGATGGCAAAGAATTCGGCATTCTCAAATTCAGAAGTATGCGTGTTGATGCTGAAAAGGACGGCGTTGCCCGTCTTTCCAGCGGCGAAAACGATGATCGCATCACGCCCGTTGGCAAAATCATTCGTGCTTGCCGCGTTGATGAATTGCCACAGCTTATAAATATCTTGAAGGGTGACTTGAGCATCGTCGGCCCCCGCCCAGAGCGTCCCGAAATTGCAGCTCAGTACTGTGAGGAAATGCCGGAATTCTCCCTGCGCCTGCAGGCTAAGGCTGGCCTGACTGGTTATGCACAGGTTTATGGCAAGTACAATACTACTCCTTACGACAAACTGACTATGGATCTGATGTACGTAGCTCATCCGAGCATTGTCGAAGATTTGAAAATCATGTTTGCAACAGTGAAAATCCTGTTTATGCCTGAAAGCACCGAGGGAATTTCCGAGGGGCAGACTACCGCCATGAGCGGCAAAAAGTAATAGCAAAACAGCTTGGAATTGTAGCAATATAGACAAAAATTGAGCAAAAATCTGAGAAAAGTGGCATTAGGCATAAACACAGGTCTTTCGATGACAATATCATTCTGCGGGTCTCGCAGGACGATGAGAACATCATCTGAGACTGAAATTGGTCTTGAAGATAAGGATGTGTGAGCCACAGGCGGCTGAAATGATGCTACGGTAAAAAGATGTTTATACCAGAGTCCACCGAAGCGGAAAAGATGAGAAAAACGCTGAAAAG
>CABQGZ010000656.1 GCA_902463835.1 uncultured Lachnospiraceae bacterium | reverse complement strand
ATATTTGTATATAGCGTTTCAAATATTTCGATGATCTCATCTTCAAGCTTGCTGTCTTTTCGCTCCAGATAGAGCCGGAGCGCTTTCGCTTTTTCTTCGTCAACAGAAATGCTCAATGTGGTTTTTCGCAAATTGTCGCCCTCCTTTCGTATTGATTATTTTTCTGCAGACAGGGTATCATTGCTTTATTGAGAAGTCCTGCATATATATGTTAAACTTCTCAACTGCATATTTGACTTCTAGTCCGGGGTATGCTATTCTATTGATAAGTATTACACCATATTGCAAGACTTATCAACGAAAGGGTGAGCTATATGGAAATTAAGCGAGATCGCTATCTGCAAAAACTCATTGGCTACATGTGGGATGGCCAGGTAAAGGTCATCACTGGAATCCGCAGATGTGGAAAGTCCTATCTGCTGCGCACCATTTTTAAACAGTACCTCCTTTCTAAGGGTGTAAATCCTCAAAACATCATTTCGATTGAATTGGATCTAACCAGGGATATTCGCTTTCGGAATCCCTTGGAACTGGCCTCCTACGTCAGGGGGATCGTTGAGAATAGCAACGAAGAATTTTACCTATTCATTGACGAAATCCAAATGTCAGATCAAGTGCCAAACCCCTACAATGCGGCAGGAAAGCCAATCACTTTTTACGACGCTCTCAATGATTTGAAGTCTCTGTCCAATCTGGATGTTTACGTTACCGGCAGCAACTCCAAAATGCTTTCCAGCGATATCTTAACAGAGTTCCGCGGAAGAAGTGACGAGATTCGCGTACACCCATTATCTTTTTCTGAGTACTACGCCGCAGTCGGCGGCGATAAAAATGAAGCGTTCGATACCTACTCTTTCTTCGGAGGTATGCCTCTCATTTTGTCCCGCCCGAATGATGCCGCAAAAATGAATTATCTGAAATCCCTGTTTTCTGAGGTCTACTTAAAAGACATCATTGAACGAAAGGGCATCGAGCGGCAAGATATCCTGGAGCAGATTTTGGATCTGCTTTGCTCATCCATCGGATCTCTCACAAATCCAAATAAGATTTTCAACACTCTCAAAACAAAGTACGGCACAAATGTGGGCGAGATGGTTTCTGCCAATACCGTCAAAGCATATATCGCTCATTTGGAAGACGCCTTTCTCTTTAGTGAAAGCAAGCGTTATGATGTCCGTGGAAAATCCTATTTTGATTTTCCCAACAAATACTATTGCGAAGATGTAGGTCTGAGAAATGCCAGAATTGGTTTTCGCCAACAAGAGCCTACACACCTCATGGAAAACATTCTCTACAACGATTTGCTGATTCGGGATCTCTCTGTAGACATTGGTGTCGTGTATTCCAACGAAAAAAACAAACAGGGAAGCACTGTAAAAATCGCACGTGAAATCGACTTTGTAGCTACACAGGGTGGTTGTGGGAAAAAAGTATACATCCAATCTGCCTATGCAATGAGTGATCCCGAAAAGGCGGCGCAGGAATTACTTCCGTTCTCCTTGACCGGAGATTCTTTCCCCAAGATTATTGTACGCAAAGATATCGGAAGACGATGGTATGATGATTTGGGTTATCTCAATATTAACATCATAGATTTTCTGCTGGACGACAACATCATATAGCCATCCGAAAGCCTCTGCGGCCATAAAAACCGCAGGGGCTTTTCATTCACGATAAACCACGCCCTCCTCGTTTCCCCAAAGGCTCATCTGATCCTTATCGACCTTAGAACGAGTGCCCTCCCATAGCCACCACTGCATAACTTCCTCACCCGTTTTCCATTGCGTGTACGGTTTCCCGTTATCCCTTCGCTTGACAATCATTTTCTCAAAGGCACGGATGTACGCATCCCTGTATTTTGGGTATCTTGCAAATTCCGCTTTCATCTGCGCAGGCCCTGCCAGAGGGCAACCAATACAGCCTATCCGAGAATAGCCCTCATCGTATAAGCAGCAGTGTGGTATATTTCTGGAATTCAGATATTCCCACACTTCAGCCGCTGTCCAGTCAATAATTGGATTCAATGTATGGCGGCTTTTTATGGTACAGGTTTCAAATAAACGCCGGGCATCATCATTGTCATTCATGAGCCGCACCATAGCTTTGGTATTATTGTTCAATTCAAGCAATCCACGACTATGTTTTCTCCTGCTGCTTTCCTCCCAGCGAACTCCCGTAACAACAATACGTCCTTTGCCGCCGCCCTCCTTTAGCTCGTCACAGCAATAGCGCACCACACGGGTCGGAGGCATTCCTTTTTTGACGATGAGCTTCCACATTGTTGTGCCATGGTAATCCACAATAACGTCCGGGTAATATTTTCGCCGGAAGTTAATCACTTCCGGTGGATCTACTGTTGTGTGATTATAGTGCGCGTCAAATTTTACACCGGCTTCCTTGCACAGATGGTACACAACTTGACTGTCTTTCCCTCCGCTGAAAGCAACATAGTACCCTTCGTTTGGCTCAAACGCCCGCAGCCGTTCGATTGCGATCTGCACTTTGTCTTGAGTGCCAAAAAGCGTTTCCTCTACCAGCGCCATTAAGCATATCTCCGATCATAGCTGCCATGTGCTTCTACGGAATCTCGCAGCAACGAATACACAGAAGATGGGAGGAAATGAAAATTGACATATTTTTCTCCCGCGATTTCGGGTGTGTACCAATAATCGAATGCGTCAAAATTTTTAAGGAAATTACGCTGATTAAAACTTCGTTGCCTTACGCAATGCAGTTCGGAAACTCCCTCCGGCGTGAACAAAACCATATGCGTCAGTTCTCCTGCCATGTGCATATCCAGCACGGCAAGCCCCAACGTTAGAATACCATTTCTCCGACCACGCACCACTGCTGGCACATTTACAAATTGCTCTAATGGCTGCTTGATGAAATCTGTGCCATAGGCTTCCACAAAGGCACAGTGCAATTGGCAAAGCACACGCTTCGCCAATTGCTGATTGCCGCTATTACAGGAATGAATCACCGCAGGGAAATCAATGTGCCGTA
>CABQGZ010000655.1 GCA_902463835.1 uncultured Lachnospiraceae bacterium | reverse complement strand
CGACAGCCAGATTACTAAAAAAGGCACAGGAGAGGGGGATTTATACGGTTCTGGATACTGCATGGGATGAAAAGGGACGCTGGATGGAGATGATCCGACCGTGTCTTCCATATCTTGACCTGTTTATTCCAAGTATCGAGGAGGCCGAAATGCTGAGCGGGAAAAAGGATGTGCGGGAAATGGCTGAAGTATTCTTAAGCAATGGGGTTTCCCTCTGTGTCATAAAAAATGGAAAGAACGGCTGTTACATAAAGAGCGCTGAAGGAGAAGAATATGCCATACCAGCCTATCTTGTCAGGGCGAAAGATACCAATGGTGCAGGGGATTCCTTTGTATCCGGATTTCTAACGGGAATTACAAAAGGCTGGAATCTTGATACCTGTGGAAGATTTGCCAATGCGGTAGGTGCACATTGTGTATCCCAGGTCGGCACTACCGCTGGTGTGCGTTCCTTAGAAGAGATCCTGGAATTTATGGAGAATTATGGAAATGGAGGATTAGAGAATGCGATATAAAAAATTCAAAAATGCCAATGTTGAAATCTCAGAGCTGGCCGTGGGAACATGGGCAATAGGCGGAGAACAGTGGGGGACAGTAGAAAAAAAGGACTCCATAGCAGCTATCTTAAAGATGATTGATTCGAAAATTGAAAGATTGCAGATAAATCAGATGAAGGTTAAGAAGTATACGGAAAAATAATCAACGGGAGAGAACAGCTATGTTAGTAACGTTAAAAGAAATATTAAAAGACGCAGATGAGAAAAAATATGGTGTCGGGCTATTCAATTTTATTAGCTTTGAAATGTTAAAGGGAATTATTTCAGCGGCGGAAAAGCAGAGATCTCCGCTGATACTGGGAGTGGCGGAGGTTCATCTGCCGCTGGTTCCTATGGACTATGCAATACATCTGATGAAAAAAGCAGCGAAGGATCTGTCTGTTCCGGTTTGCCTGCATCTGGATCATGGTGTCAGTAAGGAAACCGTATTTTCGGCGATACATTCCGGTTTTACATCTGTAATGTATGACGGTTCGGCTTTGAGTTATGAGGAAAATGTTGCGAACACAATCGAGATTGTAGAGGAAGCGGCAAAGTATGGAGTGTCGGTGGAAGCAGAGCTTGGACGCGTAGGGGGCTCGGAGGATGGAAGAGAAAGCCTGGCCGGGCAATATACAGACTGCGCACAGGTTGAGGATTTTGTGAGCAGAACACATGTGGATGCGCTGGCAGTTGCAATCGGTACTGCCCATGGACAGTATAAGGAAACGCCCGTATTGGATATTCAAAGGTTGGCAGAGATCAAAAAGATATCGAAAGTGCCGTTGGTTCTTCATGGTGGCAGTGGTCTTTCCAATGATGATTTCAGAAACACGATTAAAAATGGTATTAGTAAAATAAATATCTTTACAGATGTTGCTGTACCTGCAACAAAGGAAAGAACAGGAGATACATGTGAAGAGATTTTACTTAACGCGGCAAGGCAGGCAGAAGAGGCAGTAATACGAAAAATGAATCTGTTCGGAAGCAGTGGGAAGAGTTGGACGTGATCTGATGAAAAAATAGCTTGGAAATGAGAGGAAAAAATATGTTGACAAGATCGCAAGTGAAGGAGGCGCAGCAACGCGCCATAGAGATGTGCAGGAAAGCTCAGATTGCACTTAGACAAGATGAAATGGATAATATGGAAGTGGTGGATGAAGGATTGAATGATCTGTATCATACAGGTCTGCAGATTGTTACATATGTGAATACAGAACGCGTTTGTGCGAAAGAAATTATTATGTTTCCGCGTCAGACCTGTCCGCAGCATCTTCATCCTGTTGTAGGCGATTATATGGGAAAGGAGGAGACTTTTCGGTGCAGATGGGGAACGGTTTATCTATATGTGGAGGGAGAACCGGTGGAGAATCCCAAGGCGGTTCCGCCGGCGGGTACGGAACAGTATTATACGGTGTGGCATGAGATTGTGTTATATCCAGGCGACCAATACACGTTATCTCCGAATACGCTGCATTGGTTTCAGGCTGGAGATGAGGGTGCGATTGTATCTGAATTTTCCACCAAAAGCATGGATGAAACAGATATTCTCACTGACCCGAATATTGAGCGCATTACAAAAATATGTGAGGATACAATATGAACCCGTATATTGGACATGATTCGCAGCTTTATGGAGTAGAAGAACACCGATTGGTTGGTGGCAAGGGAGATGGGCTTCGGCTATTTGAAGTATATAACGGAAAAGGGATGGAGCTTACCATATCCCCTGACCGCAATGGAGACATTACCAGACTGCGTTGGAAGGGGGTGAACATGAGCTACATGTCTCCTTGCGGATATGTGGCGCCTGCCTATTATGACAGCATTGGAACGAACTGGCGGAAGACCTTTACAGCCGGATTTTTGACTACATGCGGGCTGGAGGCAGTGGGTACTCCCTGCAAAGATGAAGGAGAGGTCTTGCCATTGCATGGGACCATTGCTAACCTCCCCTGTGAACAGGCATATTGGACAGAGGAAAAAGAGGCATTGGTAGTGCATACCGTAACGAAGGATGAAACGCTCTTTGGAAGAAAGCTTCGGCTGTATCGGAAGATTCGGGTTTCCAAGGAAGAAAATGTATTTGAGATTGAGGATACCATTGAAAATGCGGGAGACCGGGTAGAGCCCTTGGAAATCTTATATCACTTTAATATGGGATATCCCCTTTTAGACGAGGACAGCGTGGTGAATATCCCGGCTGCAAAGGTAAGACCAAGGGATGCGCATGCCGCGGAGGATATTGCTAATTGGATGCGTATGGAAAAACCGACAGTTGGATATGAGGAACGTTGCTATTATCATGAATTTGCAGATGAAAATGGAAAGGCTTCCATCTATCAGCCAAAGTGGAACATGGGCCTTGAGATTAACTTTCATGCAAAAGATCTGGATGGCTTTGTAGAGTGGAAAATGATGGGTGTTCGTGATTATGCATTGTGATTGGAGTGCTGAAATTGTTATCCGGAG
>CABQGZ010000654.1 GCA_902463835.1 uncultured Lachnospiraceae bacterium | reverse complement strand
TTCCCAGGTGGTTTCTGCTAAGACGGCAAACGATACAAGTCTGGACTGGACAAAGCTGGATTACAATGACAGCAGCTGGGTGGCAACGAAGGAATATGGACAGCCGCCAATCTCACCCTGGGGCAGTGTGTTTTATAATTCGTCCCTCTATCTGCACAATGAGGCGGAGGTGCTCTCTATGAAAGTGCCGGAGAAGACGATCAGCGGCAAGGATCTGATATTTACCATGAAGCTGAAACTGGAAGAGCCCATTGCCAATAATTTCACTCCTATGGTGGATATTTATAAACGGAACTCTCTGACGAGAATTACCTCTGCGCCAATGACATTGCTGACCCATGAGAATCCCATGGAGTGGCCGGTGGGAGAAGCATTCGAGGTGGAGTGCAGCGTGACGATCCCCGATTATATAGAATCTGGGAAATATGAGCTGCAGATGGATGACACCATGCTACTTCTGAGCGGCAAGGAGGTGAACAATAATAAATTTATAAGCTTTTCCGTGCAGGGAAGCAGCACCGGAAGAGACAAGGTGGTCGCGAAAGTAGAAAACTATAACGGAACACCGACGCTGATGATTGACGGAGAACCCCAGGGCGCTTATTTCTATCTTCGCCCGGATTTGAAGGCATATCTTCAGACGGACGCGGAGAGCCGGATGTACAAGTCTGATTTGGAATTGTATATCACTTACGGTGGACAGTTGTACTTAGGCGGTACGGATCCCATCTGGCTGGAAGGCGATGTGATCGATTATGAGGCTTTCGATTCCGTCATTCTGGATACCTTGGGAGCCAACAGCAACGCGCTTGTCATGGTGAATATTGCCATGTTTGTGCCGACATGGTGGCTGAAGGAGAATCCGGGGAACGAGGTATTGAGCGACAACGGAACGACCTATATCAAGACAGGAGACGTTTCTCTGGCTTCTGAAAAGTATCGGAAAGAGGCGGGAGAGATCCTGCGGCAGCTGATCCGGCATATGAAGGAGCAGAGTTATTATAATCGTGTGTTTGGTCTGAAGATCGGAGGGGGCATTTCCTATGAATGGATGGTCCGCGGTGCAAGCGCTACCCAGGGAAGTGACTACAGTGAGGCTTCCAGGGAAGGATTTAAGAAATATCTAAAGGAAAAATACGGTACCGTGGAAGCGCTCCGCAAGGCGTGGGGGAACGATAAGGTAACGTTTGAGACAGCAGAGGCACCGGGGTGGAACGAAAAAGCAGATTTTGACAATTTATATCTGGGAGATGTTTCTACAGGAGCGCTTGCCAGAAATATCGTGGATTGGAACCTCTGGCTCAATGAGGCTGCTACGGATTCCTTCCTCTATTACTGCCAGATTGCAAAGGAAGAGACGGACGGAGATATCATCGTTGGAGGCTACAATGGTTATCTGTGGACAACGAATACTCTGGAGGGACAGGGAAGAGCCCATAACGCCATGAAGCGGGTGTTGGAGTCGGAATATGTAGACTTTATCGCATCTCCCATCAGCTACAGTGGAGAACGTATACTGGGGAAATCCAATACTTATATGCCGATGATCGATACGGTGCAGGAGTATGGCAAGCTCTATATTGCGGAGCAGGATAACCGTACCTGTCTGTCTGCGGTTTATGCCGGACAGAGCTGGGACGCAGCATGGGATTTTTCCATCGGACAGACACGTACCCTGGCAGACACCATTTATCAGGAAAAACGGGACTTTGCCCATGCGATCACCGATGGCGTTGGCCAGTGGCTCTATGATATGTATGGCGGATGGCTGGATGACGATCAGATTTATGATTATATCCGTGATGCCAAGGCGGAGTATGATTTCAGCGTATATCTGGAGCGCGCTGTGCGGAATGAAGTGGCTATATTTGTAGGCGATGAGACGTATGCCAATATGTCTGCCAATGGAGGTCAGGTGTACAGCTTATTGGATCCCATGTACCGGCAGCAGAGGAGTCATCTTGCTTCTATGGGAGTCGGGTATGATACTTATGCCATGTCGTCATTGCTGGACGGAAAGGTGTTCGATCATAAAGTCAACATTATTTTTTCGCCGCTTGAAATTACGGAGGAGATGCAGAATGCCATTGATACCTATCTGAAGAAAGACGGCCAGTATCTTGTGTGGATGTATCTGCCGGGTATTTCCACCGGAAGCAAGTTGGATATGAAAAATGTGGAACGGGCCACAGGATTTCAGATAGGCATCGAGGAGCGAAAAGCCGGGCTGAAGGTTGTGATGGCAGATGTCGAGCATCCGCTGACGAAGGGGATTAAGGGAGAGATATATGGAACTACCAACTGGTCGTCGATATCGCCTCTGGCTTACATTGAAGACACATCAACAGCCACGGTACTTGGGTATAATCAGGATGGAGGAAAGGCCGGACTTGCCATCAAGGATATGGGAGAGTGGACGTCGATCTATTCTTCTGCGCCATGCCTGGACGTGGACTTTTTGCGGAACCTGCTTGCGTTGGCAGGATGCCATATCTATTCCGAGAGTAGCGCGGATGTGATCTATTCCAGCAATCACTATGTGTCATTGCACAGCAGCGAAGCCGGATATAAGACCATAAAGCTTCCAAAGAACTATTCCGTATATGATGTGTTTGAGGAGACCTTTGTTTCCATGGATACAGATACGATCTGTTATATGCATGAGGCAAATGATACCCACGTATTTCGACTGATGACACCGAACCATTATGCAGTCACTGCCCGATTAAAGAGTGGAAAAGGAACGCTTTCTGCGCCTGGACTCACAGAGGTTGCCGAGGGTGGTTCCTACTCCCTGACCGTGACGCCTGAGGAAGGATATGAACTGACCGGCGTTACTGTGAACGGGAAAGCAGTGGAGTTGGTGAATAATACGTTTTCGGTAGAACAAGTCAATGAGAACTATGTGATCCTGGTTCGGTTTAACAAATTACCGGAGATGGAGGAGGTCATTACGATTGTGGAAGAATGGATCGTGCTCCCATGGTGGGCCTTTTTCACAGGCGCTG
>CABQGZ010000653.1 GCA_902463835.1 uncultured Lachnospiraceae bacterium | reverse complement strand
AACGGCAACTCCGTTGTAGAGTGATCTGTCGTGGCATTACATTGTGAATTTATTTTTGCTGAGCCATTTTCCGATATTCAATCGGCAGGAGGCCTGTACTCTTGCGAAATAATTCCGCAAACCGGCTAGAAGTAGAGTAACCGATCATTTCCGCAATCTGTCCCATTGTGAAATCCGTATCGATCAGCAAATGCTCTGCCTGGCTCATGCGGCGCTGTTGAATGTACTCTGTGATCGTGCAGCCTTGCAGCTGCTTAAAAGATGTTTTCAGCTTAGTGGTTCCCATACAGGCGATTTTTGCAAGACGTTCTAATGGAATATCAAAAGCATAGTGGTCATTGAGATAAGCAATCACATTTTTCAGTTGCGCCACATCCTGCTCGGACAAACGTTTCTCTTTACGGGACAGAATTTTTTTCTGTTCTTCCACGACAAGAGATACGGCCTCGGCTACTTTCGCTTCATAGAATAATCCTGCGGCAATCCCATCCCCACGGTAGACCTTTACTTCATGGAGCAATTTAGCCATAGCTGGGAAATCTGTTGTCTGATCGATCTGCCGGAAAGCTGCAAGCGGGCTGATATAATCCCCTGGATATTGCTTTTGGAGATAATCCTCATAGTATGCCGGCATGACTTCGATACCGATGGAACGGATGGGGATTTTTTTGTGGATCAGCGCCTTGTATGGCTTATAACCGCCGATAAAGGCTTTAATACATCCGGCAGACATCCGCCGATAGGGATTTAATTCCTCCCCGGAGATAGATTCATACTGGGTAATGCTTAAGGCTTCTGGCAGGTTAAATTCCATGAAGAAATCTTCGTGAAAATAAAAATCGTGGATTTTAATGTCGTACAGGTCTTTTTTCGCATAGACCCAGTAAAGGCCTTCCCCAAATTCAGGCGATAACCGCCAGCATTGTCCGGCAGAATTGAAGCGGTTATTGCTATCTACCGGGATAAAATGGTTATCTGTTAAAAGCGGCTCATAGTAATCCGCAATAATGCTATTGTTCAAATGACGGCCTCCTTTGAAACGATTGGACGGAACTTTGCAATGAAAGGGCGAAGATGCCCGGAACGTATTGCAGACCGCCCGGAAAGTTAGTATCATATAGACCGTGGTTAGCAGCAACTAATCATAATATAACAGATTTCAGGCGGTAGGTCAACCGTTCTTGAAGCAGGAGGAAAAAATATGAGTAATCAAGTAAATGCAAAGGCAGGATTGTCCGTCAAGGACTTAGTAACAACAGGGATTTTCACCGCACTTTTGTTCGTATTCATCATGGTGGGTGGCGTCTTTTTTGCTACCAACCCGATGCTGACCTTTTTCATGCCCGCCGGGAGTGCTCTGCTTGCCGGGCCGGTTTATCTGCTGATGATCGCAAAAGTACATAAGCGCTGGAGTATCACGATCATGGGCGTTATAATGGCCATCATCTGGTTTGTCACCGGTATGCACTGGGCGTTTGCGCTGGGCTATCTCATTATGGCCGTCGTAGCGGATTTTGTCGCCGGTACAAAGCAGTACAAGAGCAAGAAAATCAACAGCCTGTCCTATATCCTTTTCTCCCTGGGCGGAACAGGGTCGTACCTTGTTTTCTTCGCTGATCCCCAGGGCTGGGCACAGACCATGTTGGGAAATGGAACCGAGCAAAGCTATATCGACACCATGCAGGCGACCGCAAACGCGGGAATCTTTATCGCCATGTTTGCCGCTCTCCTTGTAACAGCTTCTATCAGTGCATTTGTGGGCTGCAAAATGTTGAAGAAGCAGTTCGAAAAAGCGGGTATTACAGCATGATGGGTAACACCGTCCAGAAAGGGCTTTGGCTTGACCCGCGGGCCAAGCTCTTTCTTATTTTAATGTGCGTACTGTGTTCCATGTTCGCACCTTCCCTTTCGTATCAGTTTGCACTTGTCCTGCTGATTGCTGTATTGGGAGTGCTTTGCGGAAAGTGGAAATATTCCATAAAAGGGGTCTGCTTTTATGCCGTGGTCTGTGTACTGACGGTCTGGATCATGGCGGCCATGACGGGGACGCTACGGACCATGTTTGTTGCGTTCCTTGGACTGTACCATAAAGTTTATGCTTGTGGGATGCTGGCAGGGATTGTCCTGTCCACAACGAAAGTCAGCGAGTTTTTATCTGCCATGAACCGCATCCATGCCCCGAAAAAATTTGTCATCACATTTGCGGTCATGCTGCGCTATATTCCAACTATCCAGGAGGACTGGCATTTTGTTAAGGACGCCATGCGGATGCGGGATGTATCGCCCTCCCTGGGCGGATTCCTTTCCCATCCGGGGATGACGGTAGAGTGTATTTATGTGCCGCTGATGATGATGGCCTCCAAAGCAGCGGACGAGCTTTCCATTGCCTCTGTTACTCGCGGGATTGAGAATCCCAATCCACGCACCTGTCTTGTCCAGATAAAATGCGGGATTGCAGATTGGATGGCGATGTTGATTGCTGTTGCTTTCTTTATTTTTGAATTATGTATGCGGGGAGGTGTGACCGGGTGATTGAATTTGAAAATGTATCATTTTCTTATGAGGGACAGGAGCATGGCGGTCTGCATGGAATCAGCCTGAAAATTGCAGACGGGGAATGTGTCTTGTTCTGTGGCCGTAGCGGGTGTGGAAAAACAACGGTCACAAGGTTGGTAAACGGCCTGATTCCACAATTTTACCAGGGAGAACTTCAAGGGCGTGTGCTGGTGGACGGACAGGAAATCAGCAACCTGCCCATGTATCAGATCGCCGCAAAGGTGGGCTCCGTCTTTCAGAATCCCCGGACGCAGTTTTTCAATGTGGATACGGACAGTGAGATTGCCTTTGGAATTGAAAATGAAGCCAGGCCGGTAAAGGAACTGGAGGAACGGGTAGAACAGACAACAAAAGATTTGCATATTGAAAAGCTACGGAACCGAAATATTTTTGAACTGTCGGGCGGGGAAAAACAGAAAATCGCGTTTGCGTCAGTCTATGCAATGAACCCGG
>CABQGZ010000652.1 GCA_902463835.1 uncultured Lachnospiraceae bacterium | reverse complement strand
GTCAACAACAGCGTGTGGCGATTGCCCGCGCCCTGATTACCAAACCGGCTATCGTGCTGGCCGACGAGCCGACCGGCAACCTTGACAGCAAGACCAGCGCCGAGGTGCTGGGGCTTATCAAGCGCACCAGTGCAGAGTTCCGGCAAACTGTTGTGATGATTACCCACAATGACGACATAGCCCGTCTTGCAGATCGGATTGTCCGCATTGAGGACGGCAAGATTGTGGAGTAAGGAGGTGGCAGGCTATGACATGGCCTTTTGAGAATGATACCAGCGCCATTACAAAGAAGCTGGCAAAGAAAAGTTTGCAAAGCGAGAAGCGCCGGAATCTGATGGTGGTGATTGCCGTTGCGCTGGCGGCATTTCTGATCTGCTTTACGGGAATTGTGTCTACCTCCCTGACACAAATGCAGCGCAATCAGGTTGTCGATACTTATGAGGCGGTCTGGCTGGGCGTAGAGGAAAACGACATTGAAACCCTGAAAGGACTGCCGGAGTTTGAGCGCGTAGGCGGCTACTATATGCTGGGTGAGGAGCTTTCAGAACAGGGCTATCATGCGTCCTATGTGTATTGCGACGCGCAAATGATGGAGATTACCAAGGCGCAGATGAAGTTGTTAGAGGGCCGGGTTCCTGAAAAAGCAAATGAAGTTGTTGTAAGCGAATACTTTCTTTCCACCTATGGAAACAATGCCAAGATCGGGGACACTGTGACCTTAGATACAGAGAGTTTTCATGGTGATTATGTCGTTACCGGCATTATGGACAGCGTAAATGAAAAAGAAGCGAATACCTGCGCTATCATTCTTTCCAACGCTGCCCTGACAGAATGGAACGGGTTTGACCCGGCTGGCTATCGCGCCTATGTCCATTTCAAAAACAGCGACCAGTTGGGCGAAGAACTGATGACCTCTTATTGCAGGGAGATTGCGGAGGAATATCAGCTTCCTATGCCCAAAATGAACAGCAAGTATTTTGCCTATACTTCTAAATCCTTTGATTTTGCACTGATGGCTGGCGTGATTGCCATTGTTCTGATCGGCGGCTATATTGTGATCCAGAGTATCTTCCGTATCTCCATCAATGACAAAATCAAGAGCTACGGGCAGCTTCGGACGATTGGTGCGACACCAAAGCAAATCAAGCGGATTGTAAAGAACGAGGGACGCAAACTCGGCAGTATCGGGATTCTGATTGGCACAGTGCTGGGCGTATGCGGCGGTTTCCTCCTGTTTTCCAAGGGTTTTAACGCTGTTTCCTATGTGGCAACGGTTATTTTAACGCTTATAAGCAGTTGGATCATGGTATCTGTTTCCATCCGTAAGCCGGTGAAAATTGCGGCAGGGATTTCCCCCATTGAAGCCGTCCGTTTTACCCCGGCGCAAAAGGACATCCGCAGCCGGAAAAAGAATATCAAGCTCAATCCTGTTTCAATGGGAATTGCAAATTTTAGGCGTGACCGAAAAAAGACCGTTGCTATTGTAGCCTCATTGAGTTTGGGCGGAATTATCCTACTTGTGGTATCCTCCATTGTTTTGCTGCGCTCACCAGAGGCGCTTGCAAGACAGTTTTTCCCAGACGGCGACTATAAAATTTATTTGGATTCTGAAATGACAGAAGAAAAGGTTATGGCAGCGGGAAATCCATTGAATGAGGAATTAAAGCAGAAAATCTTATCTATTGATGGCGTTACAGATATAATTCCAAGCAGGCAATCTCTCCATGCAACTTATAAAACAGAGATTCATCAAGCTGGTGGTATGTGCGATATGCTGACCGACCAGAATTATGCGGCAGTTGAAGCGGCTCTGACAGAGGGAACCATGCCAACAGATTCCCGTAGTATTGTAATTGACTATAATGTGCTAAAGCAGAATGAGGATATGGGTGTTGGTTCAACGGTTGAGATTTCTTTGGGAGAAGAACAGCCATCCGTTTCTGTTACCATATCGGGGTTATACGCTCCTGCAAAGGTATATTCAGGACATGGCAGGATGCACTTAGATGGGGCAACTCTTTTTGCACCAGAAGCGTTGTTCCACGAACTGCACCCGGAAATCACCTCTTTTGACTATTCATGGAGCATTGTAAATGACCCTAAAAAAACGGACTATGTGGGAGCTGAATTGAAAAATATTGTTGCCAGCCATAGTAATATTGCCTTAGATGAAATCAATACAGTGATTGAATATGAAGAAATGACAAATTCTTTTGCGTTTGGCAGTATGGAGATACTTTCATGGTTGGTATTTCTCTTTGGCGTTATCAACCTTATCAATACGACACTCTCTAACCAGATAGCCCGAAAGCAGGAAAACAGTATTCTGCGTTCTATCGGCCTAACACAAAAACAGCTATGTAAAATGAACATCTGTGAGGGGCTGTGCTATGCGCTCTTTGCAACATTGGCGACGCTGATCGTTGGGCTTCCGGCTTCCATCTTTGCTTGCAGAAAAATGAGTATAGGAGCTTTTGCCGGAAATGTAGTGCCTTACAAATTCCCGGTTTTGGAAATGGGACTGTTCATTCTGGTATTGTTCGGAATGGAACTGATCTTGTCTGTATGGACAATCCGCAGACAGAAAAAGCAATCCCTGATTGAACAAATGCGGGCGATGGAATAACCGTATGGGATCGGCGGGGCGGCGTGTGCTGCCCCGCTTTTTTCGCCATTTCTCAAAAAATTTTTGAAATGTCCGAGCGTTGTAACAATTCAGCCTGTTTTTCTGTCGAAAATTAGTTCTGCTCGGACATTTCTGTGACATTTGAATTTTATAATAATCCTCATAAAGAGAAATAGCCTGTTAGCAAGCTGCCGCACGACGGCAAAAGAAAAAAAGCCGTCGTACAGCAGACATATCCGCGCGCCCATTTTGAACCGGCGGCTTTTGAGAAAATCAAGGCCGCCGGTTCTTTTTGCTTATCAAAGCGTTTCATCGTCCGTATGGCGGCCACTAGGAGGATGCCGCCATGCGCCTGATATTCTATCGAACGCCTAGCTTTGAACTG
>CABQGZ010000651.1 GCA_902463835.1 uncultured Lachnospiraceae bacterium | reverse complement strand
AGCCCCAAAACAAGAGGGTGTCCATGACAGACCCTTGCAAAACGTCGGCACTTAGTGAGCGAGCCACGATAGTGGTTCGCGAGGTTAGTGTCCGCTACGTTTTGGACGGAGCGAGAGCGCGTCTGACAGGGACACGCTCTTGCTTTGGGGCGTCCCCTTCGCCGCAAATGTAATTATCTCTTACTGCGTCAAACCAGAATTTTCACCCCAATCGCTGCATCTGATCGATGGGCACGGAGCAGATCATCGCTCCTGCCGCCGTATTCATACCATGCTTTTTATTGATCGACTCCATAATCTGTTTCCGGCGCTCAGCGCCTGCCACGATAGCGATAATCTCCTTCTCCGTCTGAAGGGTAATACCATAGAAGGTCTCCGCTTCCTCACTGCCAGCCCACCGGGAGCGAATGATTGTCCCACCCCGGGCTCCCGCCGTCCGGGCAGTGTTCATCACATCATCGGTATGCCCCTGATTTACAACGATCAGGATTAAACTGTGCTCTTCCTCCAGTTTGGGTTGTATCGTTTCATTCTGCTGCATATTGTCCGCTCCCTTTCCATTTTTCTGCTCTGTCGGCCGCATCAGCACTGCCGCCGCCAGCGTATTCAACGCCGTCAACGTCACACTGAATGCGATTCCTTTGACCTGTACCTGCGGCTCTTCCGCTTCCTGCATTTGCCACAGCATCGCAAGCATCCGCTCATTGTCCCCGAAGCTTACCAGGACATCGCGCTCCGTACTTCCCACGCCTAAAATATCCAGAAGCTCGGAGGCTGCCGTTCCCCGGCCTACAGACTGGAAATGGCAGGTGAGCCCGTGCTTTGTGTAATATCTGCTCAACCGTTTGCCCTGGCCGCGTTCCACAATGGATATGAGAAGCCGCACTCCTTTTTTTATTGCCATCTATGTACCTCCTAGTCTCCATCTATCTGACATCCCCGCTGGTACTTTTGAAAAGCAGCTATACCAGAGGGCCTCATCTACATTTCATCAAAATACAGGATCCCGTCCACCAGATCGGTAATAGGTATCTGCATCCGTCTCTTTTCTGCTTTTTTGCGCAGATTTCCTACAAGCCCCAGAATCTGAATCGTCAGAAGCGGTGTCATGGCCACCATTGCCACGATTCCAAAGGCATCTGTCAGTATATCTCCTCCCAGCGCCTCACAGGCTCCCATGGCCAGAGGCAGCAGGAAGGTAGCCGTCATGGGACCGCTGGCCACACCGCCCGAGTCAAAGGCGATACCGGTAAATATCTGGGGCACAAAAAATGTCATTGCAAGTGAAATCAGATATCCCGGGATCAAAAACCACAATATGGAGACTCCGGTCAGAATTCGCAGCATGGCAATTCCAACGGACATGGCTACGCCGATGGACAGACTGTGCTGTATGGATTTCTGAGAGATGGAGCCGTTGCTGACCTCCTCCACCTGCTTCGTCAGCACCTGCACCGCCGGCTCTGCCCGGACAATAAAATATCCGATCAGAATACCGATGGGGATAAGCAGCCATTTCTGACTTCCCAGCGCCAACGCGGAGCCGATATACTGTCCCGCCGGCATGAACCCTACATTGACTCCCGTAAGGAAAAGCACCAATCCCAGATATGTATAGATCAAACCGGAAATAATCTTCCCAACCTGATGCTTATGGAATCTTCGAAATATCAGCTGAAATACAAGGAACAGACCTGCGATGGGAAGCAATGCCACCGCCACTTCCTTCATATAGACCGGCAGCGCTTTCGCGAACTCCGCCGCTGCTTCTCTGGTAGACGAAAGCTCCGCCAGCTGTACCGGCGTATACACAGCATCTCCCGGCTGGTAAAATACGCCCAGCAAAAGTACCGAAAGAATTGGGCCGATACTGCACAGTGCAATAAGCCCAAAGCTGTCGTTGCTGGAATTCTTATCGCTTCGAACAGAGGCCATACCGATTCCAAGCGCCATAATAAAGGGTACCGTAATGGGTCCAGTGGTAACGCCTCCGGAATCAAAGGAGACTGGTATAAAGGTATCAGGTGTAAAATACATCAAAACAAAGATCATCCCATAGAAAAATATCAGCGTATAGGACAGCGGAATCTTTAATAGCATGCGCAGTTCCGCAATCAACAGAAAGATTCCCACTCCCACCGCAACAGTCACCACCAAAGTCATATTGGGGATTGCGGGAACCTGCTGTGCCAGCACCTGCAGATCCGGCTCCGCCACGGTGACCAGGAATCCCAACAGAAAGCATACGGCTATGGGGATAAACAGTTTCTTTGCTTTACTCATCTGAATTCCAATCCCCTCTCCCATGGGTATCATAGACATATCCACGCCCAATGTAAAAAATCCCATACCCAATACCAGCATCAGTGCTCCAAACAGAAAAAGCACCAAAGCTGCCAGCGACAGTGGTGCGACCGTAATACAAAGCAGCAATACAATGGCTGTGATGGGAAGTACGGATATTACAGATTCATAGACTTTTTCCTTGAGTAATTCATAAAATCGCAATGATTCCTCTCCTTTCCTTGTGTGAGGGGGATAATTGTTTCTTAAGCATAACTTATGATATTATATTACACTAAGAAAAGGTCTGCAAACAACCCGTCAGTTATATCTTTTTCATTTCTTTCCGGTTTCTTAACGCGAGAATCTCCGAAGATGATAAAATAGGCTTTCCCGACCTAACAGCGGACGGAAAAGCCTCGTTCTTCCTCATAGATGGATATTCTCTTTCTGTCAATCTGATCAATTCGGATATAGGTATCCTGCACCAGATGTTGAATGACCATGTCAATCTCGGCTTCCAGGCCCTGAAATTCTCCTGCTACCGTGCCATCGAATTCGTTTCTGACCCAACCGGTCAATCCAAAGTGTCTGGCCAGTTGGGTCGTCTTATATCGAAAACCTACACCCTGTACCCGGCCGGAAAATATGATGTATTCTCTGATTTTCTCCATTTGTTGAATGCTCCTTAGGTAGACTTGAAAAAATGCCTTGCATTTTTCCTCGTTAATCC
>CABQGZ010000650.1 GCA_902463835.1 uncultured Lachnospiraceae bacterium | reverse complement strand
GCAGCCAACAGGATATATGAGAAAGGCACAATTTGCCAAGCAGGCGGAGCAGCCAGTGGAACCGGAACAGTCAGTTTCATCGGGAGAGCAGGAGCAGTCATCACAGTCTGAGGAGCGGGGGCGGATGGCGCAGCCAGAACGCAGACCGGCTCGTGTGGAGCGGAGAGTATACTCCAGTACACAGCCGGATCAGAGAAGACGTGTGTACCAGACAGGACAGAGTGACCAGCGAGGTCGTACTTATTCCAGCAATCAGTCGGATCAGCGAGGCCGTACTTATAGCGATAATCAGTCGGAGCAGAGGGGCCGCACGTATGGCGATAATCAGTCGGAGCAGAGAAACCGTACTTATACTGACAATCACCAGGAGCAGAGGAGTGAGACTTCCGCCGAGAACCAGACAGAACATACTGCAGCTGAGAATCAGACAGAACAGAGGAATGTAACTCCCCAGGCGCAGCCGTCTCCCAATCGGATTATCACACCGGACGGAATCGAGATCGAGAATCCGGAGCTGGACAGCGGTATTGCGGCAAATGGTATTCTGGAGGTTATGCCGGATGGCTACGGCTTTATCCGCTGTGCGAATTATCTTCCCGGAGATAACGACGTGTATGTGTCGCCTTCCCAGATTCGTAGATTTAATCTGAAGACCGGCGATATCCTGTCCGGCAATACAAGAATCAAGACCATGCAGGAGAAGTTCAGTGCGCTTCTGTATGTTCGTTCCATCAATGGATTACATCCGAGAGAGGCTCAGATGCGTCCGAATTTTGAGGATTTAACGCCCATCTTCCCCAACGAGCGGATTCGCCTGGAGACACATCAGAGTGGAACTGCCATGCGTATCATGGATCTTGTGTCCCCCATCGGAAAGGGACAGAGAGGTATGATCGTCTCTCAGCCGAAGGCAGGTAAGACAACCTTATTAAAAGAGGTGGCCAAATCCATCACCAGGAATTATCCGAATATGCATTTGATCATCCTGCTGATAGATGAACGTCCGGAGGAGGTTACCGATATCAAGGAAGCCATTGAAGGCAGAAATGTGGAAGTCATTTATTCAACCTTTGATGAGCTGCCGGAGCATCACAAACGTGTGTCCGAGATGGTAATCGAGCGGGCGAGACGTCTTGTGGAACATAAGAAGGATGTTATGATCCTTCTGGACAGTATCACCCGACTGGCAAGGGCATACAACCTGATCGTACCCCCCAGTGGACGTACCCTGTCCGGTGGTATCGACCCGGCGGCGCTGCATATGCCAAAACGATTCTTCGGTGCGGCCCGTAACATGCGGGAGGGCGGAAGTCTTACGGTATTGGCCACTGCGCTGGTGGAGACAGGAAGCCGTATGGATGATGTGATCTACGAGGAATTCAAGGGAACCGGCAATATGGAATTGATCCTGGATCGGAAGCTCTCTGAGAAGCGCGTGTTCCCGGCCCTTGACATCACCAAGTCCGGTACGAGAAGAGAGGATCTGCTGCTGGATCCGGAAGAGCGGGAGGCAGTGGAGATCATGCGCCGGGCCATCAACGGTATGAAGACCGACGACGCGGTGGAGAATATATTGAATATGTTCGTGCGCACCAGGAATAACCGGGAATTTGTGCAGATGGTGAAGAAGACGAAGCTGCTGTGATAAAATAACAGGCTGTGGCAATCCGTATGGACAACCACAGCCTGTTGTTTTATACTTCCGATTCGAAATGAACGATTGCTTTGGGCTCTTTGATCCGTAAGGCTGCCGTCTCCAGAATACGGAAGGAATGGTTGAAGTCCTTGAGTTCCAGATATCCCACACCAAGATCAGCTCCCACGGCCAGATCCATGTATTGAGGCTCCGCACAGAGCAATGCTGCTTTTCCTGCTCCGAAGGCGCCGGAGGTGTACACCCGGCCATCCACCAGCTGGGCGATGCGGGAGAGCTCCAGCATGTTGACGCCCGGCAGGATACGCTGCAGATCCAGAAATACATCGGGAGAGAGCACCAGGGCGTATCTTCCGCGATAACTGTTGGCGGACAGATAGGCGATTCCGTGTGCTACATCCCGGAAGGCGTCCTCACCTTCTTTCCAGTTGCCGCGTTTGATCTTGTGGGAATCCTTTGTGGTGAGAAGACCTTCGGCACACAGTTCTTTGCTGCCAAAGAGAATCAGGTTATCTTCCTTTTTGGCGGCTTTCTGGGCGGCAATCGCTGCGGCTGACAGATCCAGGGGCCAGCCGTTACGCTGGCTTTCTTCTATATCCCGCCACAGCAGGGTGAAGTCCTCATACAGTTGGGGAAGCTCCAGCCATTTTCTGCCAGAAATGGTTCCAATGCCTCTCTGAAGCTCTTCTGTTTTGTCCGAAGCGTCCACAGCGACGGTAGAGACACCGGCTCCAAGGGGGCCAAACAGATCTAAGAATCTCCGGCACACCATGTGTTTTTTTGCGGTTTCAATCACCGTTTTGTCAATTTGTTCCCATATCTCCTGGGAGAAGGGGGCGCTTTCTCTTGCTAAATAATCCATGATATCAACTCCTTTTTCTATTTTACGAGACTGCCCACGCTGGGGGCGGAAACAGGCGGCTTGGAAGTGCCTGGGATTTCCAGCTTTTCCAGCATTTCCTTGACTTCGCTCTCCCCATCCAGGAACAGCTCAGTCTCTCTGGAATCCAGATAACGCATCAGTGTGATGAGTTCGCCCACATGCGCTTTCTCCTCGTCGCGGATATCGGCAAGGACAGCCTTTGCTGCAGGGTCATCGGTGGCGAGAAAGTGGGCTTCATATAAAAAAATGGCCTCCAGCTCTCCGGCTATGTCCAGGCGCAGAGCCTGCATCAGTTCAGGATTGGACATTTTTCGGTCCACATTTCCCGGAAATGGATTTGCAAAACTAGGCATATGTAATTCCTCCTTTATTGAAATTTGCTGCTTTCAGTGTAGAATCTTTGGAATAATCTGTCAATTCATTCGGGTGTTTCTTTACACGCTCTTGACGAAAAACGGCTTTGTCTTGGCAAAAAATTAGCAATT
>CABQGZ010000649.1 GCA_902463835.1 uncultured Lachnospiraceae bacterium | reverse complement strand
GCCGTCAATCATACCTTTGCAAAGAAAATAAAAATTCCGGAGCTGCAGCTGTGGTACCCCATCGGATACGGGGCTCAGAATCTGTATGAGATTACGGTGGAAACAGCGGAAGACACGAAAATGATCGAAACCGGTTTTCGGAGCGTTCGGCTTGTAAGGGAAAAGCTTGCAGATGGAGAAAGTTTTCTCTTTGAGGTAAACGGAATCCGGATTTTCAGTAAGGGCGCATGTACGGTGCCGCTGGATGCTTTTCTGAATCGGATTACAGAGGAAGATTACAAATTCTACATACAGAAGGCGAAAGAGTCCAATATGAACATGCTTCGCATCTGGGGCGGAGGCATTTATGAAAACGAAGAATTCTACGCCCAGTGTGATAAGAATGGGATCATGGTGTGGCAGGATTTTATGTTCGCATGTGCCGAGTATCCCGATAATATTGCTGAATTTGCGGATAACTGCAGGAAGGAGATCGTTTATAATCTAAAGAGACTTCGCTGTCATCCGTGTATTGTACTCTACTGCGGAAACAATGAGAATAATTGGCTGATGCAGCTCAATACGGACAAGGCGGACGATTATCCCTACAGCGGCAATTATATTTATAAAACGGTGATACCGGAGTGCTGCAGCAAATTGGCTGCGGACACCCCTTACTGGGTTTCATCACCCTACAGCGAGACAGGGGACTGCAACAGCTATAAGACAGGAGATGTTCATGAGTGGAGCGTATCCTGCTATCACAAAGACATTGAAGAATACGAAGAGTGCGACGGAAGATTTATCAGCGAGTTCGGCATGCAGGCGGCGTCCCATCTTCGGACAGTGAAGGAGTATCTGCCCAAAGAAGAAAGAAAGATCATGAGTGAGATGTCTTTCAATCACAATAAGTCCACAGGAGGGATAGAAACAGGGTTGAGCTACATCATCACAAATGTGGGAGGATATAACAATTTTGAGGATTATCTCACGCTGTCCCAGTTTGTACAGGCGGAGGGGGTACGGCTTGGCATAGAGCACTGGCGATCCAATAAGTTTTTGACTGCGGGGATCCTGTTCTGGCAGTTCAATGACAATTGGTGTACCACCAGTTATTCCTGCATAGATCACAGAAAAAGAGAAAAGGCCTTGTTTTACTATACCAAAAGATTGTATGCGGACATTTTGGTGGCCATGAAGGCAAAGGGAGAAGTGCTTAAGATTACCCTGGTAAACGACAGAATAGAAGATGTGAGCGGAATCCTGAAGATCAAAGGCTACACAATGGGCGGACAGCTTGTTTTTGAACAGGAGGATCAGGTGCAAATCAACGCCAATGACAAACAGGTTGTCTTTGAGAAGAACATAACATCCATTATGGAATCAAGAGGAAAATTTGTTTACCCGGACTATTCCTACAAGTATCCGTCCAATCTGAATCTGGGATGTCTGAATGTGGGAGAGGTAGATAATTTATTGCGGGATGTTGTTTTTACAGCAGAATTGGATGTGGACGGCAAGGTTTATACAAATTACAAAACCATGGTCAAATTCCGAAGACTCAGACTGGAAAAACCACATATCCAGGCGCAGGTCAAGGGGGATGAAATTACGCTTATGACAGATAAACCGGCGTTTGGCGTCTATATCGAAACAGACTGTGACAGCAGGCTGAGCGATAATTTCCTGTTCCTGGAGCCCGCCAGGGAATACCGGATAAAAGCGGACAAGCCAGTGAATGCGGTAAGGGTAAAGGAATTATATACGATGTCAGACAAACGTGTATGAGGAGGCATGGAAAGAATGAAGAATCATTTTAGAAGCAAGAAGGCAAGAAAAAATCTTTTTATTTTTTCAATGTTGGCAGTACCTGTTGCGGGAGTGCTCGTTTTCTGGCTGTATGTGAATCTGAGCAGTTTTGAGATGGCGTTTCGGCAGACAACGGCTGACGGAGAGATTCGATATGGACTGCAGAACTTTCGTATTGTCCTAGAAAGGCTGACGGCGCCGGGAAGCGATCTTTTTATCGCAATCCGGAATACGGCAATATACTTTGTGAGCGGCTTTATCGTATCTTATGTATTTACGCTGGCGCTGTCCTATTTCCTGTATAAGAAAATATTTGGGTATAAGTATTTCCGGTTTGTATTTTTCATTCCCAATATTGTATCGTCTCTGATACTGGTTACGGTATACCGCTTTTTTATCGCAGTTGGCGGACCGTTGGATGAATTGCTCAAGGCGCTGGGCATGGCGAATATACCGGAGTGGCTGGGGGACAGCCGATACGCCACCTGGACCATTGTGGTCTTTACCGTATGGGCAGGGTTTGGAGCGAATATGCTCCTGTTCAATGGCGCCATGGCCAGAGTGCCAAAGGAGCTGCTCGAATATGCCAAGATAGACGGGGTATCCATGACGAGGGAATTTTTTCAGATTATTTTGCCGCTCATCTGGGAGACGCTTGCAACCATGCTGGTTATGACCACCGTCGGGGCAATCGGAGCATCGGGACCGATACTTTTGTTTACCCAGGGACAATACGATACCTGGACATTGAGTTATTGGATCTTCGACCAGGTTGCTGTCTCCGGAAGTACGTCGTACGAGCTTCCGGCGGCCCTTGGCGTTATCATGACGGTGATCACAGTGCCGCTTGTGCTGCTTGTGAAAAAGATCACATCGCTGTTCTACAGAGATATTCAATATTAAAGGGGGGCTGATCATGGCACGATTAAAAAGAAGGCAGGTTTCCGTGACGGAAAAGCGGACAGCCTCTCAAAAAATCATTTTTGGAATTGTCGGGGCAATTTTGCTGCTGTATTCCATATCGTTTTTGTATCCTCTTTTTTGGGCCTTTCTTGCGGCCTTCAAGGGGAGAATCGAGTTCTTTGACAATAACTTCGGACTGCCCCAGGAATGGTTGTTTTCCAATTTCCTGGAGGCGTTTGAAAAGGTTAAGATGGGAGATAACACGCTTTTCCATATGTTCTTTAACAGCATATGGCTTACCGTGGGCGGGACGATCGTTTCCATCGCTACCT
>CABQGZ010000648.1 GCA_902463835.1 uncultured Lachnospiraceae bacterium | reverse complement strand
TTTCTCTGCCATCTCCAGTAGGCTGTCGAAGGTCTGCTTTTCTTCCGGCTGCTCGATCAGTTTTGCGAGAAGCGCACGGAAAACATCGGTACTGTCCTCGCCTAATACAGCTGCAACTTTGTCGATGCAGTCATGCAGCTTCTTGACCGCATCATCGGACGGCTTAGATTTCGCAAGCAGGTCGGACAGGTAGCTGATAAAGGGGTAGATAGAATCATCGTTGATGATTTCATTGTTTTCGTCTACGATTTTTTGATTATCCTCGGCAGTTACTTCGCCTTTTTCATCCCACAGGTCACGGGAAGATGTGCGTCCTTTCAGAAATGTGGCAAAGAGAAGTCGGTCAAGGGGAGAGCGTTTTTCTTCGGCCATGAGCTTTCCTCGCTTTCATTTTATTTCTGCGCAAAATAAAGTGCCTTTAGTATAGCATGAACTCGATAGTGCTATCAAGACCACAGCTTTAAGGGTTGGAGAAAATTTTTTCATTATGGAGTGCCGCCTATTGGCGGCAGGCATCAGTCAAGCGGAAATTCGATTTCCGAAAACTCGGCATCGGTCATAAGTTTCAGCTTCTGGATAACGCCCTCAGAGAGTTCACGCAGAGCTGTTTCATCCGGCAGCAGATAGCACTGCATCAACCGCAGCTCCTGCATCAAGCCCAGCCGAGTGCCGGGATTGTAGAGCATCATCAGCACCAGTTCCTCGCCATTAAAGTTCATGAGCATCCCTCACTTTCCTGCACCCGGCAGGGCTGCACTCCGGGGCATCACATTTTTCTTTTGCACTAGCCAGTGAAACCAGCTTCTCCAGCGTGGAAGGATGGCTATTCAGCCCCAGTTCTTCGGCTTCGGCGGCTTTGTCCATAATGAAGTCGTAGTCCTGTATTAGCCGCTGCCCCTTTTCCATGTGGTGCGCTTCCAGAATTTCTTCCCGGACTTCCTGAATCGTTAGTTCGGGAGAGGTGAGCTGACCGCCATCCATCACGGAAAAATCGCTATGATAAATGGTGTAATCCCAGCCATCATCACAGGACTGGATAGCGATATAACCTTTGCCGCCCAGCTTCCATGCACCTTGTTCATCCTGCGTCTGGATTTCCGGGTAGTAACTAGTTCCATTCCGCTCCATGATCTCGGCAAACTGGCAGATGTGAAAGGTGTTGTACAAACCGCCGAGGTCAAAATGGTACTCATCCAGATGTTCGACCCGTGCGGTGTAGCTGCTCCCATCCGAGTAGTCCATCTGAATCACCCCGTCATTGGGAACACGGTATAAATCCTTGTAGTTGCTGTCGATGAGCCGTACATCATCCGTTGGAATAGAGGGGTCATCCCAGATACGCCGCTTGCGAATGCCGGAATCCGGGATGTTGTCGAGGATTCTCACACTTTCAAGCTGGATAGCCCTGCGAGGATCATCGGATAGCTCAAAAAGGAACCAGTTCCGGGCGGCAGGAATAGCATTTCTGCCATCGGGCGGCAGATGCTCAAAGGGAATCTGTCCCTTTTCCAACGGCAGCAGGGTCAGCTTGTCATAGGTGGCGTAGCCAACGCCGGAGGTATTTTCCCGAAGGTGCAGATACTTTTCATCGTTCAGAAGATAAACGGCTTCGGACTGCACACCCATCAGCGGCCACCCTCAAATTCCAGCGAAAACTTGCTGCGACCATCGGCTTCGGTGGACAGCAGGACGGTGGCATTGTACACCTTGCCCTTAGCACTCTTGCAGTCCTTCAGTCGGATGCGGCCATCTCGCAGCAGCTTGTCGGCCACATGAGTGTCCATGCGCTTGCCCAGCCGTTTGAAGAAAGCGTTGTCTTTCCACAGGACGAAACGGCACTCGCGGTTTTCGCAAAAATAGCCCTTTTCACGCTCCACAACATTTGCGCCGCAGTTCGGGCAGACACCAATCATTTTATTTTTCATAAGCACATCGGCTCCTTTCGCGGCTTCGGTGTTCTCCACCAAAGCAGTAATCATCGTGTTGATTTCCGTCATAAATTCGTTTGGCTTCATCTCGCCACGCTCAATGCGCAGCAGCTTTGCTTCCCAGTCGGCGGTCATATCCGCAGACTGAATCTGTTCCGGCATCACCGTGATAAGGGCTTTTCCTTTGTCGGTGGGCAGCAGCACTTTGGGTTTCTTATCGCTCTTGCGCTCCAAAAAGCCCTTTGCCACCAGCTTTTCGATGGTGGCTGCTCTGGTAGCCGGAGTTCCGATGCCCTGACGCTCTGCATCCTCCGGCATACTGTCCGCGCTGGCGGTTTCCATAGACCTCAGAAGCGTATCTTCCGTGTAATGCTTCGGCGGCGTGGTCTGCCCCTCTTTCAGCTCTGCCCCCACAATGCTACACTCGTTCTGTTCCTGCACGTCCGGCAGGGCGGCAGACTCTTTCTTTTTGCCCAGCAAGTCACCCAGCATCTTGCGCTCGATGCCTTTCCAGCCCTCGTCCAAAACCACCTTGCCTTTTGCCGAAAATTCTTCCCCGGCGCAGATGGTGGTCATAGAGGTTTCGGCGTACCGATGGGGTTCACCCACGGCGCAGAGCAGCCGCGCCACAATCAGCCGCAGGACGCTCTGCTCCCCGGAGGGCAAAGCTGAAAAGTCAGTCCGTGCCACGCTTGCCGAAGGCAGCAGCGCATGGTGGTCTGTGACCTTGCTGTTATCAACGACCTGTCTGGCATTGGTGGTGGAAGTTTCGACACCAAAGGTATCTGCAATGGCCGCAGCCAGCCCCGGCAGGGATGCCGCCATATCCTCGGTCAGAAAACGGCTGTCTGTTCGGGGATAGGTGATGAGCTTCTTTTCATAAAGGCTTTGTGCATAGTTCAAGGTCTGCTGTGCGGTGAAACCCAGCAAACGGTTGGCATCCCGCTGGAGCGTGGTGAGGTCGTACAGCTGCGGCGGTTTCTCGGCTTTCTCCTTACGTTCTACTTTCTGCACCGTTGTCTGCACCTCCTTTCGGCAGCGGGTGAGCAGCCTTTCCGCGTCTGCTTTCTGAGAAAACCGCTTGCTGGACGCTGTGC
>CABQGZ010000647.1 GCA_902463835.1 uncultured Lachnospiraceae bacterium | reverse complement strand
GAACAGATTCGGTGGATGCATGCGAATGGAATCGGAGGTTTCTTCATGCACGCCAGATCCGGGCTTACAACGGAGTATCTGTCGGAGGAATGGATGCAGTGTATCGAAGCCTGTGAACGGGAGGCCAGGGCTCTTGGCATGGAAGCATGGGTGTACGATGAGAATGGATGGCCCAGCGGATTTGCCGGCGGAAAGCTTCTGGAGGAGGAAGGAAACCGGGACAAATATATTCTCACCCAGGTTGGAGCCTACGACGAGGCGGCCACGGTAAGCTATCTTCTGACCGAGGAGCAGCTGGTGCGGGTGTCTGAGGGGACAGCTGGTTTGACGTCCGATACTTATTTGAATCTTTATATCCATACCTCTGCCTCCACAGCAGATATCCTGAATCCGGAGGTGGTGGACAAGTTCCTGGCCTTGACCCATGAGCAGTATAAGAAGCGCTTTGGGGAGACATTTTCCCAGCGATTGGAAGGGTTTTTTACGGATGAACCACAGTACTACCGGTGGCACACCCCGTATACCGATATGATGGCCAGATACTGGAAGGAGCAGTTCGGAGGGGATATTCTGGACGAACTGGGACTGCTCTTTGTGGAGAAAGAGGGCTACCGCAGATTCCGCTATCGCTATTGGAAGGGAATGCAGAGTCTGATGCTTCACAATTTTGCGGAAAAAATATACAGCTGGTGCGAGGACAACCATGTAAAGCTCACGGGGCATTATGTGGAGGAGAGCAGACTGGGATGGCAGATGACGTGCTGCGGCGGTATCATGCCCTTCTATGAATACGAACACATTCCGGGGATCGACTGGCTGGGCTGCAACAGTGAGGATGTATTGCCCGCCAAGCAGGTGGAAAGTGTGGCGGCACAGACCGGAAGAAAGCAGGTGCTGACGGAGAGCTTCGGGTGCTGCGGCTGGGATGTATCACCCTCTGATCTTCGAAGGATCGCAGGATTCCAATATGTAAATGGTGTGAACCGGATGTGTCAGCACCTGGTGCCCTACTCTGAGCGGGGCAGCCGCAAATACGATCACCCGGCGCACTATTCGCAGGTGAATCCCTGGGTACAGGAAGATTTTAAGACCTTCAATGACTATTACACCAGGCTGGGATATCTTCTGGGAGAGGGGGAGAAGCGCGTCAATGTGGCCATGCTGCATCCCATACGAAGTGCGTATTTTGCGTATAATCGGGAAGCGGAGGAGGATGGCTATGGAATCGGTGAACTGGAGGAACAGCTGCATGACGCGTGCAGAACACTGTCCAGGCGGGGCATTGATTTTCATTTTCTGGATGAAACCCTTCTTGCAAAGTATGGATATGTGAAGGAAGGTCGCATCGGCTGTGGGCAGTGCGGGTATGATTATCTGGTGCTGCCGTCCCTGGTTACCATGGATGTGACGACGAAGGTGCTTGTTGAGCGTTTTGCGGCACAGGGCGGTAAGCTATTGCTTCTGGGAACGAAACCGACTTATGTGGAAGCGGAGGAATGTTCCTATGATTTTCTTCAGAGTAATGTGACGCTGGAGGAGATCTGTGCCGCACAGCCCTACCGGGTGTGCAATTATGATACAAAGATCTACAGCACCTACCGTCGGCTGGAGGGAAGGGAATTTTTGTATGTGATGAACAGTTCCGAGGAGAAGTCCTACACACAGACCTTCGACTGCGGTGCCCACGTCAAGTCCTTTGTGCGGGTGAATCTGGCGGGGGACATCCCGGAGGAAGGCTGCAGGGGTGATGTGTGGGCAGATGATGACAGTAAGGCAGGAAGCGCAGGCTTTGGCAAGATTGTGCCTCTTACGGTTACACTGAAGCCGGGGGAGGACGCACTGCTGTTCTTAAGCCCAAAGGAAGCGCCAAAGGGAAAAGAAAAGCCTGTCTATCCATTGCGCTTTTCACAGGCGGAAGTGATTGTGAAAGAGAATATTCTGCCGGTGGACATGATACGCTACTCCAAAGACGGAGTGGATTTCTCCAAACCGTGGCCCTGTCCCGCCCTGTTTCAGAAGCTGCTGAAGGAACGGTATCAGGGGGAGATATTCTTCCGCTATGAATTTGACGTGGAGGTTCTTCCGAAGAAGCTTTGGCTTCGGACAGAGAAAAGCAATGACCTGGCTGCGTGGATCAATGACAGTGTGCTTGCCGCGCCGTCTCCGTCGGAGGAAGTGTATGTGAACGTCTATGATGTGACAGAGTCAGTTCATGTGGGAAGGAATCATTATACGGTGAAGGTGGACTGGTTTGAACAGGAAGCGGTGTATTATGCGTTGTTCGGAGAAAATGTGACAGAGTCTCTGAAGAATTGTCTTGTCTATGACACGGAGCTTCAGCCCATCGAGCTGATTGGAAGCTTCGGCGTCTATCCCCGAAATGGGTATGTGGCCGACAGGGATCCTCGCTTTGTGCGCGGGGAGGACTTCTTTATCGGAGCAATGCCAAAATGCGTTGAGACAGAGCCCGCTACCGAGGGATTTCCGTTCCTTGCGGGGGAGATGATCCTGAAAAAGAAGATGATGTTTGACACTGCGGATGTTGTGCTTCGAGTGGAGGGAGAATACCATCTGGCCTGGGTGAAGATCAATGGCGTTCTGGCTGGAAAGCTGTATTTTGAGAAAGAACTGGATATTTCCCATGTGGTCAAAGCAGGGGAAAATGAGGTGGAGGTGCGTTTTATACTGAGCAACCGAAATCGTCTGGGACCGCACCATCTTACAACAGATAAAAATGATTCTGTGTGGCCCACCAGTTTTACAATGGAAGGAAACTGGCAGGAGGACAGCTGTCCTGTGTATCATGGGGACTATGATATTAAGAAGTTTTATGGGGATTGAGCGGTTTTAAGAACCGTCAGCCAATCCCTTGATGGACGAGGAGTACTCTGATGGCGTCATCCCCGTCAGCTTCTTAAACTGCCTGGAAAAATAATGGATGGAGCTGTACCCTAAGGCTTCCGAAATCTCTGTAAAATTCAGTCGGTTCTCCCGGATCAGCTGCCGGGCACGGTCCGTCTTCAGG
>CABQGZ010000646.1 GCA_902463835.1 uncultured Lachnospiraceae bacterium | reverse complement strand
GACCAATGATCCCTATGATAATCTGCATCATTTTCTCGACCTCCTTTTAAGCACGTTTTATTACGGAAAACATTAAGATGGTGTAAATGATTGAAGGAAAATATTAAGATTGCATAAAGAATGTTTTTTTCGCGACAAAAGGCAGGAGCTCTCGCCCCTGCCCTGCATGCTTTGTGCCTACTCCAGACTTCGCTCACACCGCACTGTCACACGGTTTGCGCCTCCATAGGTACAAGTAAAAAGTGTCAGATCATACTCCCCCGCGGTCATCTCCTCCACGGCGAAGGGTGACAGGACATCCACAGCTGCCACCGTATAATTCCACACTCTGCCGTCCATATCCACAAACAACACCTCATCCCCAGCAGAAAGCTCCGAGAGTCTGCCGAAGTGACTTCTGTAATTATGGGCTGCGATCACCAGATCATTCGTCTTGGTAGAGCCCGTATAATGGCACGGCGCAATCTTAAGCCGCCGGTAATCCCACTCTGACATCACCGGCAGCTCCAGCCCCAGCGCCGGGATCGAGATATACCCCACGTAAGCGTAGCCGTCGATCTCCACCTCCGTCATTTCCGGGTCATAGGGATCCGGATAGACCGGTTCCCCGGAAGCATCCGGATCCTTGTTTTTCTTCTCCTGGATGTACTCCACAAGCTTTGGCCCGATCGTCTCCACGGACTTCTCCGCCTGCTGTGCTTCCCGCCGGTTATAAATAAAAAGAACCAATGCCGCCAACACCAGCACTACCCCGCATGTCATACAGGCGATTCCAATCTTATTTCTCATATTTCTTATCCTCTCGCAAAAAACCCGTTATACCAGGTACTGTTTTCCCCAGTATAACGGATTTTTCGACAAAATACAATCAAAAGCTTAGGATATTTCGCTTCCGCTTACTCCTCGCCGTCCTCCAGCTTGCTGGCTCTTGCCGCAACCTCCTTCTCCTGGATGTCGCTGGGCGCCTGCTCATAACGGGCGAATTCATAGGAGAATGTACCGCTGCCTCCGGTCATGGAACGAAGGTCTGTCATATAACCGTAGATCTCCATGGTAGGCACATCCGCCACCACCTCCGTCTTGCCGCCCTCCACCGGATTCATACCAAGCACACGGCCGCGACGCTTGTTCAGATCGCCCATCACATCGCCGGTGTACTTGTCGTAAACAACCACCTTCATGGTGACGATGGGCTCTAACAGCACCGGGGAAGCTTCCATAAAGCCCTTCTTGAAGGCCTGCCTTGCAGCGGTCTTAAACGCCATTTCCGAAGAGTCTACCGGATGGTAGGAACCGTCGTACAATACCGCTTTTACACCGACCACCGGATAGGCAGCCATGGGGCCCTTCAATACCGCTTCCTGAACACCCTTTTCCACTGCTGGGAAATAATTCTTGGGCACGGCTCCACCCACTACCGTCTGTTCAAATACATACGCCTGCTCCAGATCCCCGGAGGGCTCAAAGGTCATCTTCACATGTCCGTACTGTCCATGTCCGCCCGACTGCTTCTTATATTTGTATTCCACATCTGCTTTCTTTCGGATCGTCTCCTTAAACGCGATCCTGGGCTTCTTAAGTTCAACCTCCACCTTGTACTTCTCCAGCATCTTGCTGACTACAACCTCAATATGCTGGTCGCCGATACCGTAGACAAGTGTCTGTCCATTGGCGCTGTCGTTGACCACCTTCAACGTCAGATCCTCCTGCATCAGCTTCTGGAATGCCTGGGAAATCTTGTCCTCGTCGCCCTTATTCTTGGCTTTGTAGCGCATGTAGGTGTAGGGCACGGAAATCTGGGTCTTGCCGTAGAGGATTGGATTGGCCTTGGTGGATAAGGTATCTCTGGTTCCCACCTTGGACAGCTTGGCCAGGGCTCCGATGTCTCCCGCATGGAGCTCCGGAACCTCCTCCGGCTTATTGCCCCGAAGCACATAGACCTTGCCGATCTTCTCATCCATGTCCTTCTCCTGGTTATACATCACATCATCCGTCTTGATCACGCCGGAATTCACCTTGATCAGAGAATATTTTCCAATGAACGGATCCACGATCGTCTTAAATATGTATGCGGACTTTGGCTTTGCAATATCATAATTGCCCTCGAATACCTCATTTGTCTTCAGATTCACACCGGTGCAGGGCCGCTTCTCCGGGCTGGGCAGGTATTTTACGATATCATCCAGCAGCGTGTAGATGCCCTGCACTAAGATACTGGAGCCCATGGACATGGGAATCATACTTCCATCCACCACATTGGTACGCAGAGCCGAACGAATCTCAAACTCAGAAAATTCATCTCCGCTAAAGTAACGGTCCATAAATTCTTCACTTGTCTCCGCCACAGCCTCCATCAGAACCTCCCGGTACTTTTCCAGATATTCCACGGAATAATCGGGCATCTCCATCTCCTCTACCTTGCCCTTGTCATTCCAGCGATTTGCAGTCTGGGCAACCACATTCACGTAGCCGACAAACTTCTCATTTTCACGAATTGGAAAATGGAAGGGCGCGATTCTCTTGCCGTACTTCTCCTGCAGGTCTTCCACCACCTGGCGGTAGCTGGCATTATCCACGTCCATCTCCGTTACGAAAAACATTCTCGGAAGCTTATATTGCTCACAGATCTCCCACGCTTTCTGGGTTCCCACCTCGATGCCTGCTTTGCCGGAAACCACAATGATCGCCGCGTCCGCAGCACTCACCGCCTCCTCCACTTCACCCACAAATCCGAAGGATCCCGGGGTATCCAGGATGTTGATCTTTGTATCCTCCCATATAATAGGAACCACGGAGGTGTTAATGGAAAAAAGACGCCTTGTTTCTTCCTTATCATAATCGCTGATGGTGTTGCCGTCGGTCACCTTCCCCATTCTGGTGGTAATGCCGGACAGATATGCCATTGCTTCTACCAAAGTCGTCTTTCCACTGCCCCCGTGGCCTAATAAAACCACATTTCTGATTTTGTCCGTTGTGTAAACATTCATACCAATTCCTCCAATGCTAGTTATTTAGTGATGTATATAT
>CABQGZ010000645.1 GCA_902463835.1 uncultured Lachnospiraceae bacterium | reverse complement strand
CTTATCCACATTATCCACATTTTGCTGCCCACCTGGCAAAACCTGCTTCTTTGGCCTTTGCTGGAAATTTTCCTCTTCTCTTTTTGGGTCATCTGTGCTACACTGTGCTTGTACCGTTGCTGGTCACAGAGTGAACAGCAGCCATGTGCCAAACAGGAGGTGTGGTTTTTATGACCGACATTACATTACATAATGACAGGGATACTTCTGCCACCTATGTATCCAATCATTTTATTGATCACTATATGACATCCGCCAATGGCGAGTATGTAAAAATATATTTATATCTTCTGCGCTGCTTAAATTCTATGGAACACAGTTTCTCCCTCTCCGCCGCGGCGGACAAGTTCGAGCACACAGAAAAAGACGTTCAACGCGCCTTAAAGTACTGGGAGAAAATGAAGCTGTTAAAGCTGGAATACGATGAGGACAAAAAGCTTTCCGGCATCTGCTTCCTGAATTCCTCCCCAAAGGAAGACATTGTTCAGGAAGCTCCTTCCGGTTACATGACCTCAAAGAAGACGTCACCTGAGAATTTCCCGGCGAAGAGGACTCTGCCGTCAGATTTCCAGGACAGCACCGACGGCTCTGTCTCACTCCAGCACGTCTCCCCGCAGACTGTTTCCCACAGGGATACTGCTCCGCAGAAGAAGGAAGACCAGGAGATGGCTTCTACTCCTTCCGGCCCCACCTATACCGCTGCGCAGCTGACCGCTTTCCAGGAGAAGGAGGACATCCGGGAGCTGCTGTTCGTCACCGAGCACTACCTGAAGCGCCCTCTTACCCCCACAGATATCAACACCATTCTGTTCTGGTATGACGAGCTTCATTTTTCCGCGGATATGATTGAATACCTGATCGAATACTGTATCGGAAAGGGCCACACCAGCATACGCTACATGGACAAGGTAGCTCTGGGCTGGCAGAAGGAGGGGATTTCCACCGTGTCCCAGGCCAAGCGCGCTTCCTCCGCTTTTGGGCAGCTGCATTTTTCCGTCATGCGCGCGTTCGGGATCACGGGCCGGAACCTGATCGCCTCCGAGACAGCTTACATAGACAAATGGAGCAAGACCTACGGCTTTGCACCGGACATCATCACCGAAGCCTGCCGCCGCACCATCTCCTCCACCCATCAGCCCAGCTTCGAGTATGCGGACAGCATTCTCGGCCGCTGGCACAAGCTGGGAGTACACCACCTGAATGATATCGCAAAATTGGATTCGGATTACCAGAATAAAAAGAAGGCTGCCAATACCGGCAACAAGGCTGCGTCCCCCAACCGCTTCCACAACTTTGATCAGCGCAGCTACAACGACTACGACAAGCTGGAGCAGCAGCTCCTCGGCAGCAACGGCAACTAGACAAAGGAGACCTTATGCCCTTAACGAACACACAGTACAATCTTATCATGCGCCGATATGAGGCCAGACAGCTTGAAAATCAACGCATTTTACAGGAGCGTATCCGGGACGCCTACCTGCAATGTCCCAGACTCAAGGAGGTGGATGATCGGATTTCCTCCGTCTCCCTCTCCCGGGCCAGGCTTCTGCTGGATGGGGATACCTCCGCGCTCTCTGCTCTGAAAAGTGAGCTTGGGGATCTTATCCAGGAAAAAACCAGGCTTCTGAACCACATGGGTTATCCTGCCAACTATCTGGAGCCCCCATACCAGTGTCCGGACTGCAGGGACACCGGCTACATAGACAGTCAGAAGTGCCATTGCTTCCGCCAGGCTGCCCTGGATCTTGTTTACAACCAGGCCAACATGTACACCATTCTTCAGCAGGAGAATTTTGGAACCTTTTCTTACGATTACTATTCCGACAAGCCCGAGGACCGTGATTCTGTCACCGGTCTCACCAGCTGTCAATGCGCACACGCTGCAGTAGAGAAGTGTCAGACCTTTGTGCGGAACTTTGATGCGGCTTTTGAAAATCTTTTGATCTACGGCACCACCGGGATTGGGAAAACTTTTTTGACCAACTGCATCACCAAAGAGCTTCTGGATACGGAGCATTCCGTGCTGTATTTTACATCCTTTGAATTGTTTAAAGCCCTGGAACAGGCGGCATTTCACGGCACGGAAGACGGGGAGAGTTATTACGATCTGTTCCAATGCGACCTGCTCATCATCGACGATCTGGGGACGGAGCTCACCAACTCCTTTACCAATTCCCAGCTGTTTGTCTGCCTGAATGAGCGTATATTGCGGAAGAAATCCACCATCATCTCCACCAACTTAAGTCTTTCTCAGCTGGCGGACTTATATTCAGAGCGGATTTTTTCCAGGCTTACCAGCCACTACACCATGATAAAGATGTTTGGGACCGATATTCGGCGGCAGAAGCGGCTGATGGGGCGGTCATCGCCCAGGGGCAGGGGGATCTTAGTCTGACGCGAAAGGGTCGCCCAGGGGGCATATCATTATCTGGCACGAAAGGGCCGCCCAGGGGCAGGGGGATCTCCATGTCAGACGCGCTCTCGCTCCATTCAAAACGTAGCGGACACTAACCTCGCAGGCCACTACGTGCCCCGCTCGCTAAGTGCCGACGTTTTTCAAGGGTCTGTCATGGAGATCCCCCTGCTCCTGGGCTGGTCTTACTGCTAGTCAAGATATGACCTTGCTCCTGAGCCATTCTTACCGACAGCCAAGATATAGCTTTGCTCCTAAATTAGCTTTACCGACAACCAGGATATGGCTTTGCTTCTGTGCCAGGCTTACGGCTTGCGGTTCCATCCAACTTAGATACCGTTCTGTGTCCATGCTACAGCTATAGCTATCCGTAGAACTGTCGGCAATGTAGCCGAGGAGAAAGGGTATGCCCATGACAGACCCTTGAAAAACGTCGGCACTTAGCGAGCGAGCCATGGTAATGGTTCGCGAGGTTAGTGTCCGCTACGTTTTGAATGGAGCGAGAGCGCGTCTGACATGGGCATACCCTTTCTCCTCGGCGGCTCTTTCGCGTCTGTATCGGCACGTGTCCCCTCGGCGGCTCTTTCGCGTCTGTATCAGCACGTGTCCCCTCGGCGCC
>CABQGZ010000644.1 GCA_902463835.1 uncultured Lachnospiraceae bacterium | reverse complement strand
ATTCCACGCAGGAACTCTGCTGCCAAACTAATATCTTTGGCAGGATTTTCTCCAACCTCTCTTTCAATTGTCAGAAAACCGCGATACCCGATATCCTCCAACGCGTTCAGATATGGTACAAACGGCACGTTTCCCTGTCCAAGCGGCAGTTCAGCAAAGGCTTCGCCTGCTTTGATGACATCTTCAATGTCTTTGATGCCATAGATGATCTCTGGGTCGCTATCCTGTAATTTCACTCCGTCCTTTGCATGGGTATGGACAATGTAATCCCGCAGATTGTACACCGCCTGCACCGGATCATCTCCTGTTACCATAACAAAATTTGCCGGATCCAGGTTAACTGCCACACCAGTAGAATGCAGACTGTCCAGAAACCCCTTCAGGGTCATGGAAGTCTCTGGTCCCGTCTCAATGGCAAAATGTGCATGCAATTCATCTGCATAACAGGCAAGCTCCCCGCAGGCCTCCTGCATGATCTGATACCTTGGATGCGCTTTGTCACCTGGAACTACTCCGATATGGGTGGTCACAATATCACATTCCAGATCCTTTGCCAGCTCCAGAATCCGTTTCGACTTTTCTATTAATTCCTGATTTTTCTTCGGATCGCCAAAGCCCACACCCAAATCTCCGCACAGCGCCGAGAACACCATACCGTTCGCTTTCATGCGCTCCAGCAGCTCTCTCCGCTGTGCGACTGACATATTTTCCGGAGCATGCTCACCGCTTGTGGCATACATCTGCACGCCCTTTGCTCCGATTTCTGCGGCCTTTTTTATGGCCGCATTTGTATCCATTTTAAAAGAATCCAGCATGACTCCGATTGGAAATTGATACATATTCTGTTCCTCTCCATTCTTCTTTTCCTACAGTTCCAGCCACTGCCCTTCGGTTTTCTCCGCCTTAAGCAGGCCGCTGCGCAGCCGCATCACCTCCAGGGTCTCCCGGGTGTCAAAGGGTGCAGTTCCATTTTCATAGAATCTCAAAATGTCCGCAAGCAGGCTCTGGAAAAAGTCGGAGGCAATGTCCCTGTGAACATATTCTCCGTCCTTCTTCTTTGCGCTGACAGAAAATCCCATTGACGGGGAGAAGATAATGGCCGCCATGCTCTCTTTTTCCGTAACAACCCGGCAGATGCGCTGCTCGCCCATACACTCCACTTTCACCTTCTTCGCCGGATCCGCCAGCAGAATCTCCGCCATCTCTGCCGTGTGGATCAGGTACTCCGGAAAATTGCTGCCGCCCCCTGTGACAATGATATTTCCAGCGCCGGCAAACTCCTTTAATTCATCTGCGCAGCGCAGGGCGGAGGTACTGAAGAAAGGAGTGTGATATTCTTCCGCAATCGCAAAGATCTTTTTCGCTGTCTCGAAGTCAGGCGCAAAGGTTTTGTCGATGTAGGTTCTCTTTCCGTATCTCAGGGCTTCTTTGGCGTACTGCAGATGCTTCTCCGGATTCGATGGAGCCAGGATCAGAAGCACATCACTTTTCTCACACAGCTCCGCTATGGTCTCACACTGAGTCACGCCCATATTGCTGCACCAGTCGGCAGTGCTCACACCGTCTACCGGAGAGATCTCCTCCTCCGCCCAGGCATACGCCACGCAATAATCCGTGCCGAGCATCTCATTGGCCGCTCTGATCCAGCCAGGGTAATTATTCGCGTGCCATTCACTGATATAGTAATCGATAAATCCTATCTTTTTCATTCCGTCTTCTATTCCCTCCTCTTTGTTTCCTGCCGCTTTCTTCCGCTATTTTTCGTTTTCCCCGCTCTATAATACCACTTCTCTATGCTCTTTCGCAGAACGGTAGATCGCGTCCATCATCTTTGCAGTTATAATATTCGTATCGATATGGGATACCAGCTTTTCCTTGGATTCCACACAATCAACGAACGCGTCAATCTCCTCCTGGAACATGGGCTTCTCCTGGTTGGTGAAGGTGGTTCTGGTCAGCATTCCATTCTTGGTGGAATAGAGTGTGAAATCCGCTCCATACTGCAGACGAATCCCACCCTTCGTTCCGAGGAAGTCAATGTACATCTCATTTTCGCCGATGTTCTGTGCCCAGGCGCCGTTGAAGGTGATCACAGGTCCCTCCGTGCGAATCATGCCGGTCACACCCTCTTCCACATCATAGATTCCTTCCGGAATCGCCGGGCCTGCCCACATATCCTTATACACATAATTCCGGATGGGACTTCCAAGACGTGAGAAGGTCTCTGCCGTCACGCTCTTCGTCTTCGGATCTCCGCAGCAGTACATTACAATATCAAAGAAGTGCACGCCCCAGTCGATCATGACGCCTCCGCCCGCAATCTCCCGGGTCGTGAACGCTCCGCCTAAGCCCGGGATGCTCCGATGGTTCCGGAAGCTCACATATACCTGGTAAACTTCGCCAAGCTCTCCCCGGTCGATCAGTTCCTTTAGCTTGTTTACATTGGTATTGAAACGGTTCACCACTCCAATGTTCAATATTTTTCCCGTCTCATGCTGCACCTGCTGCATCTCGAGCGCTTCCTCATAGACTCTGGCCGCTGGTTTCTCACACAATACGTTCTTTCCGGCTCTCATTGCATCGATCGCTATGGTTTTGTGCATTAAATTGGGCGTACATACGGATACTGCCGCTACCTCTTCATCCTCCAGCACATCTTTATAATCCGTCACCGCAATCCCGCAGCCGTATTTTTCCACCGCTGCCTGGGCCCGCTCCGGGATAATGTCGCAGAAATATTTGATCTCTGCCTTGGGGTTAGCCATATACGACGGTATATGGGCGTTATTCGCGATTGTTCCGCAGCCGATTACCGCTACCTTCAATTTTCATTCCTCCCTGTCTCAAAATCTGCTTCTATCACAGTATACACATCGCGCATTATGCTCTGTTTAATTGTAATATAACAAATTTTCTGTAGAGACACAACGAAACTAATTGCTGTTCTATTCACGAAAAATTGCTGTTTTATCATTTCTTGTCCCGTTTTGGAAATTTATGGATATCACTTGAAAATATTAGGAAAACATGATACAATTC
>CABQGZ010000643.1 GCA_902463835.1 uncultured Lachnospiraceae bacterium | reverse complement strand
TTTTTCCAGAAGGAGAGTGGTGTGTTTGCGGAAGGCCTGCGCAGCGCTGCCCCCTGCTATTCCTCCACTGGATTCGCCCTTGCCTTCGGGCTTATCCCGGAAGAATATGCGCAAAAAACCGTAGAGAACATGTGTAAAGAGCAGGAAAGGAACTTTCAGAACGGGAAGCTGGCCATTCTTTTTATCCACGGCTGCTTCCGGTACGGCTTTTTCGAAGAAGGATACCGCACGCTGACAGGTTCCACCGGGAAAGTCGACTTTCTGGGTGAATGTACGCTGAACTGGATCGATGCTGTACAGGACGAAAAAGGTCCGGCCTGCACGGCAGAATCCATGCCCTACAGCCACAACCGCATCGCCAACGGCGCATGCTGGGGCGATTCTTCCCACCCGGACACGGCAGTCGCCTTTTTATTAAGCGGAGATATCCTTGGCATCCGGCCCACCTCCGCCGGATTTAAAACCTTTTGTTTTCAGCCGTTTCCCTGTGGACTTACCAGCGCAAAAGGCTCCGTGCCCACGCCTTACGGAACCATCGACGCCTCCTTTGCCCTTGATGACAACGGTATCCTCACGGTGACCCTCTGCCACCCGAAGGAACTGAAGGCAGACATTCGGATAGAAGAGAAATACAAAAGCTGTGCAATCATAAATAAGAGTTCAAAATAAGGGAGGAATCCTGATGGGAGCAATTAAAACAACATGGTTTTTATTCGGCAGACAGTCTTATATACCGGAAGAATACGCTGTGTCTACTCATTTTGAATTTTATCGGTTTTATTACATTTTTGACGGCGAATGTATCTATGAGGATGAAAACGGAGCCATCACGCTGGAGAAGGGGCACGTTTATCTGCTGCCGCGAAAATCCTACTCCCTGCGCTACGGCTGCCACAATGTATTTTTCCACGTTTGGGGGCATTTTCAGATTGAGGGCTGGCAATTTAACAGTGTAATCAAGTTCGATCTGAAAAATGACCCGGTTTATAACCATTTTGTCGGCTTGATCAACGATCTGTCGAAAAAGTATTTCGTCACACCCAACACAGACGAAGCCATTACTATGACGTCTATTTTCAGTGATGATGACTATTTCGCCGTTGTTGAGAATGTATTTTCCTCCTTTGTCACCTATCTGTATCTGAACACCGTCGGCAGTGAGGAACATATCAGCCCCCTCAAAGCGATCATTGCATACATCAACAACAATTTAAGCTCCGACCTCTCAAACGATACCCTTGCCAGGATCGCACAGTATTCACGCACGCATTTTATACAGGAGTTCACCAGGCTTTACCATATTCCTCCGCAGAAATATGTCGTGAAAGCACGCATTTCACAAGCCATTGTTCTGCTGATGAATGACGAGAAGATATACAATATTTCCTATAAGGTAGGCTACGACAATCCAAAATCCTTTGCCCGGGCCTTCAAACGCGAGACAGGGCTCTCGCCACAGGACTACAAGAGCCTTCACTATCTTACGATTCATAAAAAATGAGCGGAGCAAGCGAATGGCTATAATATTAACTGTTTTCCAAAAGTAAGAAGAGGCATTTCAAATAAGAAAAAGAGACGGGAACCACTGCTCATGCAGTATCTCGTCTCTCTTTTCAACCTGTTTACTTTTTCAATTGCTCAATCACACAAGAATGCTCTTTTGCTTTACATATCGTCAAAATCAATATAGTCCTCATCGTCATCCTTTTTTCCGCCATGCCGGAAGATGATAAGATTGATAATGACAATGATGGCCACCGCAAGAAGGAAGATCAATACGCACATAATAATTCTGGCGTCGGATTTCTCCTTCTGATATCTGGCGTTTATATCCTTGTACGCCTTTTCATACTCGGACACATCAGGACTCAGATTATCCTCCTCAAGCAACCCTGCCCCATCGGTATTAAAACGCTGGAGGCTCTCCTGAAGGGAGTCGTACTGATACCAGCCAGCAGTGCCGGACTTATCCACTCCATAGACCAGGTAGAAATCACTCCCGGCATCCTCATTCTTTGACAGCTGACACCCTTTGACAGTGTATTCCCCCAGGCCAAAGGGCTGCTCCTTGTAGCCTCCTGGAATGCCTTCCGACGCATAAGTCACGGAAAGAATCAACACATAGGTCTGCCCGATCGTTATATTGATATAGGGGAAGAAGGCGTCCGCAGCCGCATCATAAAAAAAGAATCTGGCTGCCGACCCTTCCGCTGCCGCAGACTCATCAGTCGGATGGAGATAGAGCAGATGGAGCTCATGGTAGGGAAAGGCATAGGCCTCTACCTGATGTCCACCGTAATTCACCGTTGTCTTTGTAAATTCCTCGGGAAGCGCGTCCTCCGGAAGACTTTCGCTGACCTGCCAGGATTTTCCGTCAATCACAGCTACTGTACTCGGCTGTTCCCCCGGCGGATTTTCATTTTCTTCCGGATCCTTTGGGGGCGTGTCCGGCGCGCTGCCTCTGGTTACTACAATGGTATAGACAGCTACCGTGCCGTTCTCCGCCTTCACCACTATCTTAACGGTATTTTCTCCCTCTTTCAGATTCGTATTTCCGGTGACGGATTCCACCGTGGCTTTGGCGTTGGACACCTGGGCGTCTACCGCCACGCTGGTGACGTCAGCGCCTACCGATGCAGTATACTTCGTGGTGGAATATTTAAATTTGGGTGACAGAGTTCCGGGCGAGATTGTCAGTGATCTCAAGGAATTGTCCGCTGAAAGGTTCGCCGGTTTGTCATTGCCGCCAGGGGTATTGCCGCCAGGGGTGTTTCCTCCGGGCTCGTTTCCTCCAGGGTTGGTGGTGGCTTCGTTTTTGACGGTGATGGATGTGCCTGCACCGCTAATGTTGATTCCTTCCGCGGTTTCCATGGCAATGGCTTCCACTGCCGCAGCTGATATGGATGCCGTTCCCGGAGACTTTGCCCGGAATGTACAGCTGATAGAATAGGTACTGCCTGCCTCCACTTCCGACAACACGGACAGTTCTCCGCCTCCTCCATTACAATCACCGCTCTTATTGGAACCGGTATACTCCAAT
>CABQGZ010000642.1 GCA_902463835.1 uncultured Lachnospiraceae bacterium | reverse complement strand
AAGCAGCAGATTTTCCACTCCCAGGGTCAGCAGCCGCATTCCCGCGAAGGATACAAATTCCCTGCGCCAATCCCCTTTTGATCCAAAGACCACCTTGCGGTTCATCCAGTAAGAAAATACAACTGCAGCCGCCCAGGCTATGGTATTGGCAAGCAGATAGTTCATGTTCATAAATCCCAGGGCGAAATACACCACATAATTGACTGCGGTGGTGAGAACACCGCCGATCCCGTAGGTAAAAAGCTCTTTCCATTTTTTCAGAATCTCTATTTTTTCCATACGTAAGTCCTCCTAATCTGTCACTCTGCCCCGACGATACGCTTTCTTTGTCCTAGGCGCGGCAAAAAAATCATTCCAAGCCAGATCAGCCAGCCTAAGGTCGACAGAGCCATCCCCGCTTTCTGCAGCGGCGGCTCATAACAGATCTGAATCTTGTGTGTTCCTGCCTTCAGTGGGAAGCCTGCAAAGACTTGATTCACCGTCTCCACTTCACACGGTTCTCCATCCACATAGGCAGTGTATCCCGGCTCCATAGGGAAAGAGGTGATACAGTAACCGTCCTTTGGCATGGTGATGCTTCCGCTCAGCTTCTCTTTTCCCGAAAAGCTTACCGCCCCGTCCGTATCGGTCAGCGGATACACAATCCGGTCTCCCAGACAGGTGGAAGGCAGAGAATACACATGGCTCTCTGTAACCTCAAACGCACCGCTGGTCTTTACGGAGAACTCCGCCATCGGCTCCCGCGAGGACAGATAATAGACAAAATCCTCGTTTTGATTGGGATAGGGAGCCTCGGTCCCCGAAAGCTTATTTTTAATACCGTTGATGGTGATGGATACAGCTGCGGCCGACTTCTGCTTCACATGGAGCACCACCACCAGAATCTGATCTTTCATGGGCTCCCGCGGAATCACCTTGAAATCATGGTCGTTTTTCTTCTGTATCTCATAGTCCCTTCCCTCTTCCGGGAAAAGCTCCTTAAAATGCGATGTAAAGCCTCCTTCGTGCTCTGACACCTGTCCTTTTCCAACTTCCTTACCGGCTGCATCGGGCACAACACTTCTTGAGGTCATGGCCTCCAGAGTCTCCGGAAAATCAAGCTTGTCATACTCTGACTGGGGCAGCAGCTCCGTGGTGCCATAGCACAGGGGCAGCACATTCTCCCACTCCCCGAGAACCACATCCCCCTTTCGCACCTTCACCTCATACCCATAGGGCAGACGTTTTTCCGGCGCCTCCAGATACCGCACCCCCATCAGATACTGGAAGAAAGGATTGGCACGGTTATACACACCCACACGGTTATTGTTGCCCAAAGTATTTCGCATTTCATCATAATAAAAGCTGCCGTAGCGCTTGTTTCCCGTGGAGGTATATTCTGAGGTTCTCCCCGCTCCCCATGCCATCAGGCGATTTGCTGCCTGGTAAGGACTCACTGTGGTGTCAAAACGGTAATTGGTATCCTTATAAAATTCCTGTACTTCTTCTTTCTCAAAGGAACCCTTATACGCCGCCTCCCGGGTAATCAGATTATCATTCCGGTGAAGGTTGACCGCAAAGGCATAGATCAAAATGCACATTACAAACAAAAGCGTGCATAAAAGCCAGTTCTGCCTAGCCCCGGCAGCTGCATGCTCTCCCGTTTCTGTCGACTCAGTATCTCCTTTCTCCACCGACTCAGCGTCTCCGCTGAGACTCTCCGGTTCCGTCGCCCTCACTCCAGGCCTCAGCAGCCCCAGCTTCCCGCTGCGCCAGACGAAAAGTGCAAACACCACCGCCACAGCCAACATATCCACCAGGATCCACCAAATTTCATTGGCTGCATACTGCAGCCAGCCTGCCACGGCCACCGGAATCAGACACCATAATGGCGGGCTCTTGTGCTGTTCCCAGAAATGCCACAATGTCTCCATACAGAGCACCAGCACCAGGGGCAGAAACGGGATCAGTATCTTGGCACGGTTATACAGAAAACCGTTTAGAATCAGTGGAATTAACCCGCATACCAGCGCAAACAGCAGTACCGCCCCGAGAAACCGCGTCTTCTTCACACTCAGCGCAGCCACCAGCAGGAACAACGCCAGCATCGTCAATCCCAGTCCGTAACCATTGTACAAGAGAGAGCTAAAATCCCACTGAAACTCCAGGGGATTTTTGCTGGCGCTGCCTCCGTCCTTCCCTGCGGCGTTCAAGATTGACACGGCGGTGGGAAGCAGCAGCGCACCTGCCATAGCCACCGAGGTCAGCACCCACACGGCGTACCGCCAGGTCAACCGCCACCAGCTGGCAAGACAATCCCGCCAGGCTGCTCCCGCGCGCTCCTGCTGGCGCTCGTCCCCGCACCCGGAATCTGCTATTCTCGCCACATCCTCTTCGTCCTTTATCGGCCATCCTGCCGAATACAGCAGGAACAGATAAATCGCCAGAAGGCAGGAGATGGCATAATAGTAGCTGTGGAGCTCGATGAGCACCATCATCAGAATCAGAATTGACCGCTTTCCCTTTTTCCGACAATCCCGCACGCACAACAGCGCACCCAATAAAAAAGGCATGTAATTGATGAACATGATCTGCCGGTGTACCTGGAAAAAGCATCCAGCGCACAAAAAAAGTACTCCGCCAAGCAGCGCAATCTCATCTTTTAACTTGCACTTTTTCATCAACACAAAAAACAAGAGCACCGAGATCAGATACCCTGCAACGGAATAAACAACCAGAATGGTCTCCATAGCAACATCCGGCAGCAGACACGCCAACATCACATCCGGCCGTAAGTATCCATAATAAGAAAAATTGTAAACATTGCTTCCGCCGCCCAAAGGAAGCTGCCCGATAAAGGGCGTTCCCTCCGCCAACATGGTCTGCCGTATGGTCTCCGCAATGGACACATGCTGGGAGAACCAATCGCAGCTGGAACCAAACAGACTTTCTCCAGAATATGTAAATAACATCAATAGCCCGGCCAGAAACACAAGCACCGCCGGGTACAGCAGTTGTTTTCGTCTCACAAGAATTCCTCTTTTCTCTTTTATGTACAGAGA
>CABQGZ010000641.1 GCA_902463835.1 uncultured Lachnospiraceae bacterium | reverse complement strand
ATAGTATTCTGTCACGGTTTGGCCTAGATATTGAACGGCTACTTTCATAGAACAACGTCAAAATACCCCCTGACGGAGTAGATATTCGTCGGTACACAAGCGTTATGACCTCTGTATGGATGTTTACTGGGAAAAAACATCTTTGAGACACATATTTGCATTCAAGACATAATAAAATAGAACGGCCTGCAGCAGTTCAAGTAGATCTTGCTTGTCCGCTGCAAGCCATTTTCATTTATAAAAATTGGGGAGTATGAATTCTTTTAAGTGAATATCTTCTATGCAGCTCACGCTATGTGGGAAATTAATATGCTTACAAGAATTACCATCACACACGTTATGACCAGCAGTACAACGCCCAGAATAAGTTGTTTGCCCTTTTTCTCGTTCCGGGGAGCATCGTAATAGAAACTACCTGGAACAGACACTTCGCTTTCGTCCATGGTTTCTGATTCTTCATCTTTGGAATTATACAGATTCAACATTGCCAGTGGATCTTGCTGTTGCATGATCCTGTCAACAAAATCTATAACATTCTCTACATCCTGCTCTGTGCATACCTGATACTCGCTTACATTGTGCGCCAGGGTATTTCTAGTCCGTCGCAGCCCTCGCAATTTTCGATAGTCCTGTGCCCAGTGAGGAATCGTTTTTTTGCCCTCAGAAAATTGACACTCCATATCCTCCAAATACTGCCTGATACCATCCCGACAGGAATACATATCCGAGCAAAGGCGTTCCAGGTGCTTGTATTCCTCAAAGAACTCATTGTCCAATTGCGTCATTATGTACCCCTCTTTTTCTTGCGGCATGGAATCGATACTCTGTCCACAGCTCCAAGACCATGGGCATGAAGCATAGTGCCAGATATCCAATGGCTGTTACGATACCAATTCCATTTAGGGGCCGCCAGATAATCCTGGGATTGTACCACATCTTACTGGCTCCCAAAATCACACCCATTGCGGTCAGGGTAATACAGCTGAACAGTGCGATTACAAACGCTCGGTCCCGGTTATCAAAGCGGTATATAGAGAAAGCCGTCCGGCCCCGGAGGAGACTGCCGCGGGAGCGCATGGAGTCGGATTCCAGGGCAAGGGCGGAGATCATCCAGGTAATCAGCATGGAGAATATCCGCAGACAATTGACAAGCCTCTGGAAGATATTTCCTTGATTGCTGCCCCGGCCAATGCCTTTTTGGGCGAGATTGATTCTTCCTGCCTCCTGGCCGATTCTGGGAAAGAGGCGCAATAGGATGGTGAGGAACAGGGACAGCAGTGGACTGACCTTTCCGAACAGGTACACCACCTTATCTGAAGACACCAGCCGGAACATGGCTTCCAGCCACATACAGAGCGTTGCGAACCGCAGGCCGATGACCAGGCCATAGACAAAGCTTTCCAGGGTCATGTTGTTACCGATGAAGTTCTTCTTCCAGACGGTTACACCGAAATGGTGGTAGGAACTATAGTACAGAGCGAAGGCCAGAATCAGCGGCAGCAGGCATAGGTTGAAGATTACTGCCCGTTTGCCCCGGCGCTTGACGCTGTAGGCGAAAGCACAGACGTAGGCGATTGCCAGAAATACCGGATGCTTGAAGCTCACGGCTCCGTAGATGGCGGCGGCGAAGAAAATGAAATTCACCGCCGGATGGCAGGCTTCAAATCCCATCGTCATTCTCCATACCATATTGCAGCTTCACTCGATCCAATTTTTCCAGCAACGCAGGGCCAAACAGAACCATGGTCAGGGCAGTGCAAATTCCCTGGCTGATGTTGACAGGGAAGCCGGAGACGTAAAGCGGCCATGCCGTCTGTGCATTGATGATGGGCAGGGTCAGAAATACGGTACAGGTATCCAGCAAAGGCCCTACAAACAGGACACAGGCCAGAAAGCCGAACACGGCCATGACCCAGCGTTTTTGCGGAAGCCGCCCTTTGGCGAACAGGAAGCCCGCCAGCATTCCACCGGCTCCGTAGGCGAACATCTGCCAGGGGGTATAGGCACCCTGACCAAAGAAGAAGTTACTTGCGAAGGCGGAGACAGCCCCCACCAGGAAGCCCGCCTCTGGGCCAAAGGCCATGCCGGAGAGCATAATAATGGCGAAAATCGCTTTGAAATTGGGAATGGGAATCACCACCCGTGCGGCCACGGCTAGTGCGGAGAGGACGGCGATTACCACCAGCTCCCGTGCCTGGGGCTTGCGGCTTTCAAAAGCCAGCAGGAACGGGATGATGATTTCGATAATCACAAGAGTGCTGGTCAGGTAATAGGCCCTGCCTGTCAGCCGGAGGCCGAAGTACAGTGTGGCAGGGATGATTAGGAGGAAAATCAGGAGCGTGGCAATGTGAGATTTTTTCATGTTGCTGCCTCCTTGTTTTCTTTATAGAGGTTGATCACGTCCTCCGCAGTTACCGCACCGTCGAAGATATGGCGGCTCATGCGGTGGGCAGCGGTGGTGTAGAAGCTGTTGGAGCCGAAGAAGCGGCGAGGAGTGTCAGTGGTCAGGATTTGCCCATCGAAGAACATACTGACCACATCGGCGTAGCGGGCACAGAACTCCACATCGTGGGAAACCATAACAATAGTGATGCCCTGTTTTTTCAGGTCAGCCAGAATCTCGGCAAAAGTTTCCTTAAAGAAGCTGTCGATGCCCTTGGTAGGCTCGTCCAGTAGGAGCAGCTTGGGATTGGTCAGCAGCACTTTCGCCAGCGCCGCCCGTTGCTGCTCGCCGCCGGAGAGGTCATAAGGGTGGCTGTCCAGCAGCTCCGTGACCTGACAAAGCACCGCAATACGGTCAATGGCCGCCTTGTCTTTGGTCATTTCAGAAAGATCTTCCCGGACCGTTTTTTTCACAAATAAACTCTTGGGGTCCTGGGGAAGCATGGCAAGACAGCCGTTGAACAGCTCCGAAGATTTGTATTTCTCCACGGGCTTGCCAAACAGCGTGACTTTGCCACGATAGGGGCGGCAAATGCCGGAGATGGCTTTCAGGGTTGTGGACTTGCCGGCACCGTTGCCGCCCAGGATGGCGTACAGGCT
>CABQGZ010000640.1 GCA_902463835.1 uncultured Lachnospiraceae bacterium | reverse complement strand
TTAGCCGGCGTCAGCCAGTCTACCATATCCAGATGCCTCAACGACCATCCCTCCATCTCCTTCGAGACCAAGGAGCGGGTGCGGAAGCTTGCACTGCAGTATGGCTATGTAGAACACGGAAAAGGGAAGAAGACTCTGCTTTCCGGAAAACGCAGAGCCATTGGAATTCTTATGAGCAGCCGTCCTTTTTTTGACGATCTGTTCATCAATTATACGGTGAATCTTCTGATCGGCCGAGCAGCCGAGAAAAATTATTATACCATTCCGCTTCCCCTGGACACCCAGGAAGAAGGCGGGATGGAGCGGCTCCGTGAGCTGATACGCTTAAATATCCTGGACGGCTTTATCATCCTGCACCGGCAGTTTGATGAGACCCTTCACCAGTATCTCTCCGAGATGGGCATTCCCCATATCTATCTGCTCCACTGTTCACGGAACTCCTTTGAAGCGGTGGATATCGTGGACTCAGACAATTATGTGGGCGGTTATCTGGGCACCCAGCACCTGCTGTCCCACGGGCACCGGAATATTCTCACCCTCACCTGCCCCTGGCGGGAGTTTGAGGATCGGACAAGCGGATACCGGCAGGCTCTCTCCGAAAACGGGCTTTCTGTCCGGGAAGATTTTATCCTGACCGGAACCTGCAGCTATGACAGCGCCTGTCAGCTGATCTTAGCGCACCGCGAACTGCTAAAACAAGTGACAGCCATCTATGTGCAGAGCGACATCATGACCGCAGGCGTCATCCATGGGCTGTATGAGCTGGGGCTTTCCGTCCCCGGCGATATCTCCGTGGTGGGCTCTGACGGATATGCCCTGGGCACCATGTCCTGCCCGCAGTTTGACAGTGTGGCACACCCCATCTTGGAGCTGGTGGACCTGGCACTCGCACGGCTCATGGAGATCGCCGGCACCTCCCGTCCCCAGAGCCCAAGGCAGATCATCCTGCGCCCCTATGTCATTGAGCGTGCTTCTGTCCGGCATATATAAAGGAAAACCGCCAGTACATGATATCCTGCAAGCAAGTATCCTGTACTGGCGGTTTTCCTTAAGCCTCCTCACCTTTCAGCCATTTCGCATTGGCAAACATCCGAAAATCCACAAAGCTTGGCGGTGTGGCATTTGCTTCGTCAAACGTCTCACCGTTATTCTCCGCCCTGACCCGCTGGGTCAAATACCACAGATCCAGGGTGATCGTCTCACATTCCCGCAGATCCGGCACCACAAGGCCGCCGTTCTCATACAGGATCGCCTCCGCCCCCATAAGATCACCTGTATGCACCAACGCAAACGCATAGTAGACACGGCAGCGGGGCTGAGCCTGGATCCCTTCCGACAGACACTCATACACTTCCCGCAGTTCTGAAAAACGATTGTTTTCATACAGACAGCGGAGTGTCGCCTTGGCCAGGGACACGTCATCTGGAAGCAGCTTCCATGCCTCCAGCATATGCTCCACCTCCCGCCCGTGTTTTCCCCTGTCGCGGTTCAGGATCGCAAGGGCGTACAGCGCCCAGGAGGAACGCGCTGCTCTTAAGGAATGCTCCAACATTTTCTCCGCCCGCTCATAATCTTTCTCAATAAAGGTATTCAGTCCCAGCTGCAGCCAGGCGAACCAGTTGTCACGGTCTTTTTCCTTCACTGCCGCCGAGAGCAGCGCTGTCCATTCCGGCTGGCACATATAGGATATCGGCGGCTCAAGTGGTTCATACGCTCCTGTGGTACCATCTTTTTGCAGAGACATCCATGGACGCTGTTCCTCTGTCAGCTGACCAAAATCGAGATAACTGCACATGGCGTCCTCCCCGGCCATCCGGCGGCGTTCTTCCTCCAGTGCGCCCCAGCCGTCCGCATGAAACAGCACTTCCTCTGCCGGACGTTTGGACATGGGCTTCGTGGAGCGCAGCAGATCCTCCAACTCCCCTTCCGTTATCATCCCGTTGAGGCAGGCTGCCGCCTCCGCCCTGGCTGTCTCCCAGTCTCCGTGGGTTTTCGCTGGGTCTGTATGTAAGGCCCCATAGGCTTCCACCCATTCCCAGACAGTCTTGGGCGGCATCGGCAGACACTCGTACTGTGTCTTGGCAATTCCAGCCTGGATCTCGTTGTAGCTTCCACTCTCATCGTCCGCAGTCAGGAAATTTTTCCAGCGGTCGCCGCCCTGGCTGTTGCCCCAGACAAACAGCTTTCTTCCTTTCAGCCGCCGGGTGGACGTCTGCACCAGACCGTAGCCCTCCCGGTCTACCTGGCAGATGAACTTGCGCTCCCCTTGTGGAATATTCCAGAAATAATCGATGGAAATCACATTGTCAAGAGGATAGGTGATATCAATCTTATTGTAAACAGGAACCGAAATCTTAATGGGGTGGGAGTCCCGGGCGGTAAACGTATCCGTCACTGGAGTGATCACCCGGTTTCCCGGCCTGTCCGGCGCCGCAATGTTGCTCCACCAGTACATGGGAACTACCTGAAACTGCGGATTGATCAGCTTCGTCCGGGCAAACAAAAAGCGGGACCCCTCCGGCAAAAAGAAATCCATCTGATAGACGATCCCACGGATACGCTCATACTGATAAAAGCGCAGTACCGGTGTTCCGTCCTCCAGCTGTGTCCGCGCTGTATGCATCCAGTCACAGGTAAAGGGATTGTGTCCCACATACCCGCAATTCCACTCCACCCCGCCGGACATCCACGCATTGCGTACTCCCAGGTGGCAGGGGCGCACAACGCTGTTCACAAACAAAAGCTCTTTTTTCTCTTTTTTGTCGAACAGGGAGTGCAGCTTCCCACCAAACCCTGGCAGGAAGGTGGCCTTTAAGTATTCATTTTCCAGAACAATCGTTACCTGCGCTCTCTCCTTCAACTCCCGGTCGTAGTTGTCCTGGGCTTTGTAGGGGAAGCCATATTCTACCATCCCATAATTGACAAACAGTCCGTCTTCCTCGTCCAACTCAAACTTATCCTGCATAAATGACAATCGCAGGTTCTCCGAGATCGACGGCAGACTGCTGACTCCATGAAATTCGGCACTTGGCATTGTTCTATTT
>CABQGZ010000639.1 GCA_902463835.1 uncultured Lachnospiraceae bacterium | reverse complement strand
CTTCCGATCAGCTTCACAATCTCATTTAAACGGCTCTCGGTGGTCAGAATATTCAGAATCTGATTCCGGCAATGGATGAAATTAGGTCCCACGTTGGCATTATACCAGGGCGCTAAGTCGTTTAAATACTCGGTGTAGCTGGTGAGCCAGTTGATGGCCGGATAATGCCTGGCATAGGCAAGAGACTTGTCCAACGCCAGGAAACAGCGCACGAACCGCTTGGTATTCTGGGTTACCGGCTCGGAAAAATCACCGCCCTGGGGCGATACCGCGCCGATGATGGTGACACTGCCATCCGTCCCGTTTAAGTTCTCCACATAGCCTGCCCGCTCATAGAAAGCAGAGAGCCGGGAAGCCAGATAAGCCGGAAAGCCTTCCTCCGCGGGCATCTCCTCCAGACGCCCGGACAGCTCCCGCAGCGCCTCCGCCCACCGGGAGGTAGAGTCCGCCATGATGGCCACGTGATACCCCATATCCCGGTAGTACTCCGCCAGGGTCAGCCCCGTGTAGATGCTGGCCTCCCGGGCCGCCACCGGCATGTTGGAGGTGTTGGCGATCAGCGTAGTCCGATCCATCAGAAGATTGCCGCTCTTGGGATCCACAAGCTCCGAGAATTCCTCCAGCACATTTGTCATCTCATTGCCCCGCTCCCCACAGCCGATGTAGATGATGATATCCGCGTCGGACCATTTTGCCAGCTGATGCTGAGTCATGGTCTTGCCGGTGCCGAAGCCGCCGGGAATAGCAGCCGTCCCGCCCTTGGCGATGGGAAACAGCGTATCTAAAATGCGCTGTCCTGTGACCAGCGGCCGATCTGCCGGAAAGCGCCGTGTCACCGGACGCGGAATCCGAATGGGCCACTTCTGTGTCATAGTAAGTATCTTTCTGGATCCATCGTCCAGAAGAAGCTCCACCAGCTCATCGCAAATGGTATATTTTCCGTTCACCGCCACTCTGGTGACTACGCCGCTCACTCCTGGTGGAACCATGACCTTATGGGTAATCGCCTGGGTCTCCGGCACCTGGGCCAGAACCGTTCCAGGGTATACCCGATCTCCCACGGAGACACAAAGCCTGGTCTCCCACTTCTTTTTTGTATCCAAAAGGTCCACATTGACACCCCGTGGAATAAAAGCGCCTCCCACATCGGCAATGACCTTTAAGGGCCGTTCAATCCCGTCAAAAATATTTGTGATAATGCCAGGAGCCAGTGTCACGGAGATAGCGCCTCCCGTGCCCTCCACCAGCTCTCCCGGTCTCAATCCCGTAGTCTCCTCAAAGACCTGAATGGTGGTCATCTCCTTTTTCAGTCCAATGACCTCTCCCACCAGGCGATTTTCCCCCACGTACACCATCTCCGACATCTGAAAGCCCTGATTGCCCTCTATCGTTACAATGGGGCCGTTGATTCCATAGATCTTACCTGTTACATTCATACTGGAACATTCCTCCTATCCACCAGCCCTTAAAAAGTGTAAGCCTCCCGCTCCTGGTTCAGCTTCGTCAAAAAGGACTCGTCGATCAACACGTTTTTTGACCGCACCACAGCACGGATCCCGCCGCCGAAATCAATATTGCTTACGGTAAGCGCACAGCCAGTCTCCCGCTCCAGGGGCTCCTTCTTGTCCGCATCGGTGGGATTCAAGTAGATGACGATCTCCTGCCCCCGGGCGAACCGGCTGGCCATACGTATTTTCTCCGCCAGATATCGCTGATAGCCTTCCGTTTTCTGGTATTCCTTCAGCATTCCTTCCACCACTGCAAAAAGCGCTTTCTTCTTCTCCTGCTGATGGATATTCAGCTGCCGCTTCTGCTCTGTCACAGCCTCCGAGATCCTGTGATTGATATCACGCTTTAACTTTCCCTCTTCAATCTGATACCGGGAGGCAATCTCCATCTTCTTATTTTGCCTGTATTCCTGCTGAATCTTCTCCATGGAATTTTTAAATTCTTCCAAATCATCGCTGCTCTGCCTGTCTGCCGCCTCTATAGCTGACAAATAGAAAATATTCAGCTTCTCTGTAATCTCCATCCTGCATTCCTCCTGTCACAGTCCTCACAGCCCTCTGCCCATACCGCTCGCTCAATAGCGTCCACCCATCATCGTCTTTCTGCCATCCCTACTGGATACGCTACAGCTTCAGGCCGATTGCCTCGCTGACATACTCCGTGATAAAATTCTCCTTGCGCCCGGTTCCATGACGATCCGGTATCTCCACCAGCAGAGGCGTCCTCCGGTTCAGCTTGATATCATCAAAAATATCTGAGAACTTTTCTCCCAGCAGCTCCGTCACAAGCACGATTCCGATCTCACGGTCTGCCAGTACCTGGCGAACGGCCTGTTCCACTTCCGCCCGCTCATGAACTACTACGCCCTCCACCCCTGCCAGCCGCATGCCGGTGTAGGTATCCTTGTTGTCACTGATCAAAAACAGCTTCATGGCCGTCACCTATCCCAGAATGGAGAAGGAGATCAGCAATCCGTAGAGGGCAATGGACTCCGCCAGAGCCACGAAGATCAATGCCTTACCCATGATGCTGGAATCCTCGCTGAGAGCGCCCAGCGCTGCGCTGGCCGCACTTGCAACTGCGATACCGGCGCCGATGCAGGACAATCCTGTGGACAGAGCCGCCGCCAGATACCGCCAGCCCTCCGCTGCTGCTGCAGCTGTATCTCCGGCTGCCTGCACCTTTCCGCCAAAGAGCAGAATGTCCGAGATCACCAGGGTTCCAAAGAAGAAAAACAGGTTAAAGCCCAGAGCCGCCTTAAAGCCGCCCTCCTTCTTCTTGCCAAATAAAAATGCTCCAAATGGAAAAATAATGCTGCTGATCAGAATTGCTACTAAAATAATTTTTGTTATCATGAGAAGATCCTCCTGTATTTTCTATTTATGCAAATGTATGCTTTCTTTACTATTTCTTATTACACCTTGTCGTTCATCTCTTTCACCCTATGGAAGGACACAAACGGCTTGCCGCTTCCCTTATAGAAACGGCTGAACATTTACTAGTATTCCAGGCCCAGAACCTGGATACCTACAACCCGCCCCT
>CABQGZ010000638.1 GCA_902463835.1 uncultured Lachnospiraceae bacterium | reverse complement strand
TGGGAGTTTGCCGAAGAGCTTACCATTGTCCGGTTTCGGTAGCCCATTCCCTTTAAGTTTCGGCAGATTAACCAGCCACAGGCACGTGGCTTTCGTAACATAATTTTCTGCGTCATCCTCTGATTCAGCGAACATATACGGGTGGATTGTCTGATCAGCGGGTCTGTATGCCGAATTCATAAATCCGACAGGGTTTTCAATCGCAATCCTATCCGCATTCGCCGTTAAAAACAGCATGAAAAACACCGCCGCTTGCGCTCGATTTTTCCATCTGAGAACTACTTTTTCTGCCGGTGTATGTTCCAGGGAAAAGTGAATCCCGGCAACGTTGCTTAGATACGTGCAGGGCGGATGCGCAATCAGCAAATCCCACTTGTCTATGTAATGGCTCTGCCCGTCAGACGTGAACATCTGCCCCCCCTGCAAACACTTGAGCGCATCGCCCTTGATGTGCCACTCGGGATGCCCACCGGAGCAATCCTGTATATCGCAGCTGTACGCCTCGTGACCACGCTCCCGGAATGCTATGCACACTCTCTGTGATTCCTCACAGGCTATAAGGACTCTCATAGTCCCTCCTCCTGCCATGCTCTTTCACTCGCCGCGTGGCGATCCTCCAGCTCAAGCACTCCCTGACGGAAGAGCACACCGAAGAAGTAGAACGCCGCCGCTGTGACGGTCAGCCAGCCTAATACACTATCCATTACTTTCTTCTCCTTTTCTCAGCGCTCCGGTATAGGAAATCCTCGGCGCTTGAATAATTGTGGTTTCGCAGATGCTCTCTTTTAGCTGCGTTCTCGCGCTCCTGCGCTTTGCCCGCCGGGCAGTCTGCATGACAGCCGATGCGGCGCAGCTCACAGTTTTTGCACGGGCTCATATCGCAGCCCTGATGTCGTCTTTGGAAATGCCCAGAGCTTTTGCAAATCTGAGGATATCTCCGAGTTTCCATTCCGTCGTGGGCTTATGCAGGTACATTTCGCGATATTTCGTATACCCAAACCCTGACAACTCTGCCATTTTTCGCTGTGAATACTCTAATTCCAGCTTTTTCCCAGCAAACAAGGCTTTTATGCGGTCAGTTTCAGGCTTGCCGAGGTTTACGCGGGGCATTGCGGTCTCTCCTTTCATTCAACCTGAATGTGGTCTGTTTCTTTCCGGCACTTGTAGCAGTACATTGTCTTTACATGGCCGGGGTTCGTCTGACCGCGCCATTTTGTAGCGGGTGAGCGGCAACCACAGGTGGAGCACTCAAAGATGCGCTTCTGCGGTATGACCGACGCCGGATGTCTACGCATGGGGGTCAAGCAGATCGTCGACTTTGCATCCGTAGAGCTCTGCAAGTCTGACGATGGTCTCAAGCCGGGGCAGCCACTTGCCCTTTTCCCAACCGCACACAGTCGTATGCGAGATGCCGAACGTAGCGGCTACAGCTTCTTGAGAATACCCGGCGGCTTCACGTTTTGCCTTGAATGCAGCCGCCTGCCGGGTGGAAACGGCTGATCCTGTCTTAGCGGTTCTGTTGCTCATGCTCCTCCTTCCTCATAATTGTGAGATTTATTATTGACACATGAGCTGAGATGTGATAATTTGAGAGTGCCACCAATCAAATAGCACATCCCACGGCTCATGCTTGCCCCGGTTCGCCGGGGCGGGGATGTGTCAGCGGTCTGCCCGCTGACCTATGTCAAGCGGTTGCTTCGGCTCTGTAATTGCTGATAGCCGTAAGCACCGGAGACAACTGTTTCAGTGAGCTGTACTTTCTCGCGAATGCGTCCATGTCTCTTTCTGCTTCTTCCAGAAGCTCCGCAAACATATCCCGGTCTTGCACAACGACATTGAGCGGGTGGTAATCGCGCCGCACATGAACAAAAGCTCTTGTTTCCTGCGCTCTGGGTTCTTCCGATTCCACTGTTACCAGCGCCCGGATGATGTTCCCAGCCTGGCCTATGCGGTATTTCTCAGCTGCTATTTCGTCATTCCACTCAAAGCAGCAATGCAGAGGCGCTGTTTCTTCGCGGCTCGCATCGACTACATCTTCCGGTGCAAGCCTGCCTTTTACTTTGTACAGGCGTTCAAACTCTTCGCCTGCCGTCTGCGCCGATACCGGCGCGATTGGAATTTTCCATTGGTACACCATATTGATTCCTCCTTTCTTCCAAGCCTGCCAAGCCTAACCAAGCCATACCGAACCGCACCATGCCGTGCCTGCCATGCCAAACTTTGCCATGCCGCACCCCAACAGAACGCGCCGGAACTTGCCATGCCTGCCTTGCCGGAACTCGCCCAAACACGACTTACCGCACCTAACCGAGCCTGCCGCACCGTTCCACACCATAGCCCGCCACGGCTTACAACAACATACCTCGCCTGCCGCGTTTACTCGACGTGGAAAGAACCGTAAACGCCGCCCTTTTCGGCTCGCCATTCGCCGATACCGCAAGCGAACCCGCCCATATTTATCATGTTAATGAGCTGCTCGAGAGAAAGAACGGCGGCGTTATAGCGAACGTTGAACTCTGCCCACCATTCGGGAAATTCGCCGCGATAGCGGATATCTGCGGTTCCCATTGCAATGCGTACCATGTCCTCACGCATGATAGGTGTTCCGTGAATCTCTACGAACTCGCCGAGGATGTGAAAAGCGCCGTTCATGCTGACCTTGTTTTTCGTGATCTCCGCTCGATACGCTGCGGCGACTGCTGCGGCCTTGACTGCCGTTGCCGGAAAGCCGAACCTTGCGCCATTCTCGATGGCCTTGGCGAAGCCCTCCGGGGTTTTGTCCTCCGGCTCTCCGTCGAGCCAATACATGGATGCAATGAAATCTGCGAACGGGTCTTTTGCATCATGCCCCTTGTTCTTTGCCTTTTTCATCTGCTTGTCGAGAATCTCTTTCTTGGCTTTTTCAGACCACTTGTGGACTATCAGCGGACTGTCACCGACAATTTTTATCGTCGCCGTCCTGATGTCCAGCGCAGGGATTGTAATTACCTGTTCATTTGTTGTTTTTGTAGCCACTTTCATTTCTCCTTTTGTTTTGTTCTGAGGACGTTTTAAGAA
>CABQGZ010000637.1 GCA_902463835.1 uncultured Lachnospiraceae bacterium | reverse complement strand
ATATTGCGAACAGACAGGCAGCAATAATACGGAACTTAAAATATCTGCAGCAACTGCCGGCACTGACGCAGCGAGATTTCACACTGACATAGCTTGGAGTGACACCAGGCACTCTTTTATCGCATATTATCCTTACGCAGCTGCTGCGAAAACAGGGTTTATATCTGGAAGCCTTTCATCCAATGTGTCTCGAGGTGAATCAGTTGATGCTCTGTATTCCAAAAATACATACATCGGTTCAGCGGACTCGGAAAAGACTGATGAGCCGGTAGAGATAATGATGACTCCATTGCTTGATATATGCAAAATCATTGTCAAGCAAACGAAGTACTCCGGATATAATCTCGACAGAATCAGCATAAAAACCAAGTCCGGCAATGGCATTTCAGGCAAATGGGAGTATGAAGTAACCGGCAAAAAATTCACGTTTACCGAACCTTCCGACGAGATAAACATAAATTTCAGCTCGATCACTCTTTCCGATACTGACATTGAAGCCTTCATGTTGGCTTACAACAGTGTTGCATTATCAGAGGAGGCAGAATTTGAAGTATCTCTGGCTAAAGAAAAAGGCAATATCACCCTCCATGGAGAGGGTACTCTCATCGCTTCCACTGAACTCGATTTAGATAAATTCCGCTCGACCATAGTAGGTGACGACTCGATTAATCTTGCGGATCCGGACAATGACGGTATACAAGAAACAGCGAACTGCTATATCGTGCCGGAGGCAAACAAAACATACAGATTCCCTGCCACCGTCATGGGTAACGGAAAGACCTTGCCGGCTGACGAATCAGTAGCAGCAGCTCCGGGTATCATTCCTTCACCGCTCTCTCCAAAATCAGCCAAATTACTATGGCAGACCTCAAGCTCGCTCATATCGAACGTCAAATTGAACAACGACTGCGTTTATTTTACATTGAACGGAGACGAAAGCGGGAATTTCATTCCAGGTAATGCCGTCATCGCCATTTATAGCGGAGAAGACTGTGCAGGTTCAATTCTGTGGAGCTGGCACTTATGGATTACAGACGCAAATCTTGACGCTCAATTGCAGACTTGGAAAGTCCACAGCAGCCTTGATTCTTACTCTTCTTACCAGGATCCGCAGTTGATGGACCGCAATCTCGGCGCACTCTCCAACTCTGACTGGAAAACCAGCGGAAACAACCTTTCCAAAGGATTGAATTATCAGTGGGGCCGCAAGGATCCATTCTTCGCGCCGGATAATTCCTCCATGTCTTCCACGAAGATTATGGATACTTTCGATGCCGACGGAAAGGATATAAGTACCGCACGCACTGTCACCGAGTTTTCAAATGCTGCCGAATGGACTTATATCAGCAAAAAGATAAACAAAGAAGACATCGCCAAATATCCGATGACATTTGTTATCGGCAAAAATGTCAATACTTTCTGGATGGCAGAGACCGAATATGATTTATGGGGATGTCCAGCCTATGCAGACAACACCAACAACCTCGGTCAGAAGACAATTTACGACCCATGCCCTCCAGGATATAGAGTCATGAACGCTTACGCAATGTCAGGAGTTACTTCTTCTATAAAGGCCGGCAAGTGGGCAGATCTCGAACATGATGTAAAGAACGCCACCACTTTCAACAAGAGCGGCGAAGACCTCCAGATAACATTGAGAAACGGCACAAATGCAACATTGCCGGCATCAGGCATGATCGCTTACGAAGCCGGAGGCTACAGCAGGACAGGAGGATATGGCAATCTGTGGTCAGCCAAAGGTTCAGCCGGCGCCAACAAGGCGTACAGGGTAGCCTTTGATTATGCCAACTACCGACCAATGGATACAGGATATGCCTCTTATGGTCACAATGTCAGATGTGAAAGAATTAAATAGGTTAGAAATGATTGATATAAATTATATACATGGATGTAACGAAATCTGCCGCCACGATCTCGTGGAAAACATCATGCCATTCTGGATGAAATATGGCGTAGATCGCGTAAACGGTGGAGTATACACAAATGTCGACAGAGACGGCACGCTTATGGACTCCACAAAATCAGTGTGGTTCCAAGGAAGATTCGGCTTCATATGCAGCTACCTTTATAACAATATCTGCAAGAAAAAAGAATGGCTCGATGCCGCCAAATCGACATTGGAATTCATCGAAAAAAAGTGCTTCGATACTGACGGGCACATGTTCTTCGCAGTAACGGAGGAAGGCAAACCGGTCCAGAAAAGAAGATACGTTTTTTCAGAGTGCTTCGCAGCTATCGCGATGGCGGAATACTCACTCGCGTCAGGAGACAAAAGCTACGCGAACAAAGCGTTGGAATTGTTCAAGCGTATACTGACAATGATTTCCACACCGGGATTCTTGCCTGCGAAATACTATTTCGAGGCCAAAGGACATTCCATAACAATGATTTTAGTCAATGTCGCACTAATCATCAAGCAGGTCAGCAACGATCCCGTGCTGGACAACCAGATAGACAGCGCCATTTCTGACATCAAGAATTATTTTATGCACCCGGAATTTCACACCATTCTGGAGACCGTGGGCCCAAACGGCGAATTTATCGACACCTGCATCGGAAGGACAATTAACCCTGGACACTGCATGGAAACGGGCTGGTTTGTACTGGATGTTGCCAGACATAGAGGCAATGACCAGGAATTGGTCAAAATGGGAACTCAAATCATTGACTGGGCCTGGGAATGGGGCTGGGACAATGAATTCGGCGGTATGATCAATTTCAAGGATTGCAAAGGATTTCCGCCACAGGATTACTCACAAGACATGAAATTCTGGTGGCCTCAATGTGAAACTATCCTGGCATCACTTTACGCTTTCAACGCAACGCACGACGAGAAATATCTTGAAATGCACAAGCTCGCTTTTGACTGGACATTCGAGAAATTCCCGGATCGGGAGTACGGTGAATGGTATGGCTATCTTCACAGGGACGGCACGGTAGCACAACCGGCTAAAGGAAATATGTTCAAGGGTCCGTTCCATGTGCCTAGAATGATGCAAAAAGCAATCATTGAATATGAAACAATCTTAAAGGGATA
>CABQGZ010000636.1 GCA_902463835.1 uncultured Lachnospiraceae bacterium | reverse complement strand
AGCGCCGCCTGCTGGTTGCTACGGGACAGCTCGGCCTGTGCAAAGCCGTTTGCCATCGCCATGTTGGTGCCGTTGACAAGCTGCGCCTGCTGGTAAAATCCGTCGCAAAGGCCCTGATTTACACTGTCGATCTTGCGCTCGACATTGGCAAAGTCAGAGGTCAGCACATAGCCGTCGACCACGCCGCCGGAATTGCTGCCGTTGTTGCCCCAGCCGTTATTGCCCCAACCAAACAGGAACAAAACGATCAGCCAGATCCAGTCTTGACCCCACATGCCCATACCACCGCCGTAGCTATTGGCAGGGGCAACAGGCATCGTGGTCTGAATACCTCCATCAGAAAGAGACATATTGTTTTCTCCTTTCAAATTTGTGTTTATTTACAACTTTCTGGCCAGAAAATGTTGTATATTTTGCTTGGAAGTGATATAATCACTTTAATGGGAGGGTAGGAAAATGAACGAGCCTTATCTAAAGCGGAACATAAATGATTACATCGGGAAGACGTATGGGCACTTGACAGTTATTGGGAAAAGCCAAAGCACACATCCATACTCTAACTCGTGGGATTTCAAGTGTATATGTGGTGCTATTATTTCAGAGCAACCAGGCCGTGTTGTTACCGGCCACAAGAAAAGTTGTGGGAAATGCAAAGAGGGTAAACTTGGGGCAAAGCCGCATTTTGATATAGATAACTACATTGGCAAAAAAGAGAATATGCTTACGGTTATCGGGATTGCGCCAAGAGAGCCAGGAGAAAAAGCAAGAAAGCTTTTGTGCCAATGCGATTGTGGGAACCAGACGCGTATTACGCCAAACCAATTTGCCAAAGAAAAAGTAATGAGTTGCGGCTGCTTGCGGAAAAAAAGTCAAAATGAATTTGATGGCCACTCAAAGCATCCGTTGTATAAAATTTGGGTCCAAATGATGCGCCGATGTTATGTGCCAAAAGTTAAGCATTATGATCGGTATGGGGGCAGAGGTATTTCTGTTTGCGAAGAATGGCATAGCTTTAATAATTTTGCCGAATGGGCGGACTCTGTTGGAGGCAGAAAGCCAGACACGTCATTAGACAGAATAGATAACGATGGTAATTATTGCCCTGAGAATTGCAGGTGGGCCGATACAAAAACTCAACGCAGAAACACATCTGCAAATATTGTTTTAGAGTATAACGGTGAACGGAAAACATTGGTAGAGTGGGCGGAAATTACCGGCATATCGTGGACATCCCTAAACCATCGTTACCACAGAGGATGGAGCATTGAACGGATGCTAACCGAACCGCTTCATAAGAAAAAATCATCACCGTAAACGGATGGCTGTCCGCCATCCGTTTTTCGTGGCCACGATGTTGATTAACCTAATAATTTTGCAAACACCTTGGTTAGACGCTTGCTTAAATTTTGCTTTTTGTTTACTTATTTAAGCAAACTCTGAAACTGCTTCGCCATTTCTTGTAACTGGTTCAACTGCTGCTGGCTCATTCTGCCGGACTGCAAAAGTTTCTCGACCTCCGCCTTCGGGTCCCCCTGAAAAGAGGATCGGAACTGGTTGAATTGCTGCATCATCTGTTGAAACCGGCCTACCGGCGTGTTCCCGCCGCCCAAAGCGTTGAAAAAGGGGTTAACCATCAGCGTCAGCCTCCTTCGTCTTCTTTTTGCCCTTCATGCCGTCCACAACCGCCGCCAGCGCGTCAAATTCTTCCCTGGTAACAAACTTCACAGGGTCTGCCGTGGACGCTGTACGGGGCGTTTCTGCGCGTTCTACAAGGTCATAGATCGTAAGCGAGGGTTTACCGCTGGCATCCGCTTTTTTGAGGTACACCGTTGGTGCGGAGCTATCCCACAAAGCCACGGCAGCGTTGGGTGCGATCATCCAGTTGCGTGCCTCTTGTTCGCCGCTGACCCACTGCACGCCGCTCTGCGCCACCGGATTCTGAGGGGCCTGCGGCATCTGGGGCGTCATGGGCTGCATCTGCTGCTGGCGCATCTGCATGAGGTTATCCGGCATAGGCGGTGCGTAATAGGGATTTTGCCATCCGTAAGGTGTGTAAGCCATTTTAGTCATCCTCCTTGACCCAGTAATACAAGATGTTCTCGTTGCTGCTGTCCCAGCTGTCCCAGATCATGCCGTCGCAGACACAGACCACATGGCCGGATAGAGCCAGAATATAGGTGCCTTTGGGGTGATCCTTCGCAAATTGGCCCACCGTGTAACAGTCTGGGCAGGTGTCCGGCACGATGTACCGCCGATATCCGATGCTGCGGAGATACCGCCCCCAACAGGCGTTAGCCGACGGCATATCACCATCCAGATACCCTTGGATACAAAGCCGCAAATAAATTTCGCCCCAATCCTTGCCGGTAGCCTTTACGATTGCCCGCACGGTGCAATCCCCCACATTTTTCCCGCAGGGGTTGGGGTTGAAATACTTATACATATTCCCGGCGGTCATCGTAGAGCAATTCATTTGCTCTCACCAATTCAGCCAGCCCTTTTTCATCATCCTGTGCCGCGTATTTATAACAAATATCTGTGGCGCTGGATTCGCTCATCCCGCACGCCCGCAGACGGTCAATATATTCTCTGCCAGTTGTAATCACGGAGACCCCCTCCTTTGCTCTGCTTTCATTGTAAGACAAAAAACTTCATTCAAAATGGCAGAAAAAGGGCAGAAAAGTGCGCAAAAAAGACGCGGTTCAAATTGAACCGCGTCTCTCAACGTGTAGTATAGATTTCGTCTTGCAATTTTCGGTAAGCAGAGCGCCGTAGCCGCTTTACGGTGTCCACACTGACGTGCAGCCGGTCGGCTGTCTGGATGCAGCTCTGGCCGTGGACGTCCACCGCCAGCACCGCCGCCTCCTCGTCAGCGGGCAGGCCTACCAGCCGGACGGCCTGCTCCGCTCTCATGGGCGCCATAGATGACAACAGCGCCCGGATCTCCTGGTGCGTCTTGTTCATGGTGTGTCCAGACTTGCAGAGCGCGGATTGCCCGCGTGGATGTTGTCATCGCCTGTGCCCTCCTCTCATTTAATCAGGATACCCCGGCCGGATGCCTACGGTAATC
>CABQGZ010000635.1 GCA_902463835.1 uncultured Lachnospiraceae bacterium | reverse complement strand
GGTTGAAATGCTTCTTGTTATTCGGAGGACACACCATGAATCAGTTTCGTATCGTCGCAGACTCCAGCTGCGACATTCTCACGCTGGACGGAGCAGACTTCGTCAGTGTTCCGCTTACTATTCGCACAGACACGGAGGAATTTCGTGATGACGATTTTCTGGATGTGAACGAGATGGTCACTGTACTGCGCAGCACTAAGGGACGGTCTTACAGTGCATGTCCGAATATTGCTGACTGGACAGAGGCCTTTGGTGACAGCGGCGATGTGATCGCCTTCACCATCACCAGCAGTCTTTCCGGCAGCTATAGCACGGCCTGTGCCGCAAAGAAGCACTGTGAGGAGCTCGATCCATCACGCCGTATTTGTGTCGTGGATTCCCTGTCGGCCGGGCCGGAGATCGCACTTCTCATAGAAAAAGCGCAGTCTGCGATGTGCGCCGGAGCCGACTTCGACGATGTGTGCAGGGACATCCAAGCATACCGCGAGCGCACCCATCTGCTCTTTGCCCTGGAATCCATGCACAACCTTGCGCAGAATGGGCGGGTTAACAAGCTGGCTGCAACCATGGCCGGCGTTTTGGGTATCCGTGCGGTTGGGCAGGCCAGCTCTGAAGGAACCCTTGAGATGCTTGGGAAATGCCGGGGGCAACGGAAAACCCAAGAATTCATGCTGCACGAGATGGAACGGCTTGGCTATAAGGGCGGGAGCGTTCGGATCGGACATTGCCAGAATGCAGCCCTTGCGCTGGAGCTTTGCGCTGAGATTCAGCACCGTTTCCCGGAGGCGGAGGTAAAAAGCTATCCGCTGCGGGGTCTGTGCAGCTATTATGCCGAGCGCGGTGGGATTATGCTGGGCTTCGAGTCTTGAAAGCCAGACAAGAGCCGGGTCAGTCCCGCACTTTGGGCAAGCTCCAAAGCGCGGCGTATCGTCCTGCATTGCCCATTTCTACCCGTCCGGTAAAGTATGCAGGGAGGCCTGCGTGCCGTTCCGCTGCGTTGCAAATAGAACCCCTGTGGTTAAAACAAAGCCACCCCCGACATGTCATTCCGAGCGCACAGTGAAACGGAGTCGAGGAATCTTCTCAAGTTGCAGATTTTACCTTGCGTTGGCACTGTTCTGCTGCTTGGTGGATTCCTCCACTCCGCTGTCGCTGCGGAATGGCAAAGATGGGGGTGGCCTTATTTTACGATGCCCGACCCGAATATACCATGACTCCGGCTTGCATTGGTTTGGAATAGCCCAATATTGCTATAGTGGTCTCTGGAAAGAGCAGGTTAGCCCACTTCTTTCTTCATGGCGTTGTAGCCGATGACCACGGTCCAGACGTAGGCGCAGGTCTTGGGGATCATCAGCATCCCAATCATGGGGATCACATCTGCCCACAGCACCACGGGGATATAGAAGCCGAAGCTCAGCACAATGGTCATCCACATCCAACGGAAAGCGGTATCACCGGCTTCCCTGGCACTCTGGTAGAACAGAACGATGATCAGCAGACCCATGAGGGCAAAGGGGATGTTCCGGTAGATGCCCCAGGACAGGGGGGCGTTGGCACTGAGCCAGTTGTTCTGGGGCATCATGCACAGGATGATCCGCAGAGCGGCCAGAGCGTAAACGGCGATGGTGGCATTTTTGCGGCCCTGCACATGGTAGCGCGACCGCCAGACGTGGTAGAGAACCACGTAGAAGATGGTCATGGTGATGGAGGTGATCCACTTGCCCAGACCCAGAGCTACGGTGAAGCTTTCCAGACCCGTGGTACACAGGGCCAGTGCCCGGGGGATCAGGTGGAAGGCATCGCCGCTGCCCAGCAGCACAGCCATAATGCCAAAGAGGGTGAACTGACGGGTGCCCTTGCTGCCACGGATCATCTTGATTCCAAGAGTGATAACGGTACACAGATAAACGGCGTCAAATACGGTTTCAACAATTGCCTGCATAGAGATTTTCCTTTCAAACAGTAGGGATTTTTATATTGAATCATGCCGGGCTTCTTTCATTGCCTTGGCATAATTACGACCGAATAACAGCACAATCTGAACACTGTTCATTTTAATCCAAAAGCTTTCCCACAGGCATTGTGGGAAAGCTTGGAATATTCAGAGTTTCCTTAGTATACAGTCCGCTCGATGAGGGCCAGCACCGGGGCGGGGTCGTAGTCCTGCCGGATGATGGCCACCAGAATCAAGGAAAAGAGGATTTCCGCAAACTGTTCCGGGGTAAACCGGTCATCAAAGGCATCGGCCCGGATTTTTGGGTCCGTTTGCAGCATGAGGGTGAGTCCATGGAGAATATGCTCCCATGTTTTCATCATCCGCTCTTTTCCGCTGCGCTTCCCCTGACCCATAAAGCTCAGAGAGTGGAGGGAAAAGAACCCGGGGAACTGGCTGTTGCCGTATTCCATCCGCTGGTAGATCCACCCCACACACCGCTCCGCATCCTGAAAGACCTGTTCATCCTGGGGATGAAAGAAAATCTCCTGCCAGATGCTCTCCACCGTGGCTCCCAAAAGCTCTGCTTTGGATTCATAGTAATTGTAAATGGTTCCCGGGGAAACATCACACCGGGCCGCCACCGCCCGAATGCTTACGGCATTCCAGCCGTTTTCCCGAATCAACTCCCGACTGGCCGCCAGGATACTCTCGGTAGAAGTAGCAAGGGGATTCACCGGAACACCTCCATTGATTTTCCGTCAGCATCTTTCTGAACGTTGTTCATGTTGAAAGTATACACTGTTCATTTTACTTTGTCAAGGACATTCACAAATTGTTTCCATCTATCCACCAAATGCAGCATTCGCCCAGTGAACAAAAGACAGCGGGGAGGGATTCTTCTCTTTTCCCACCTCGCATACATAATTCCCCTTTTCCTGCAAATACTGCTACCGGCGAAAACGCGCTTTAACGCGCTTCAAAGGAGAAGAGACTATGAAAGCAACAGGCATTGTACGCCGGGTGGATGACCTGGGCAGGATTGTCATTCCAAAGGAAATCCGCAGAACCCTGCGAATCCGGGAGGGTGACCCGTTGGAAATCTATACGGAGAAGGATGGCGGGGTGATTTTTCGGAAA
>CABQGZ010000634.1 GCA_902463835.1 uncultured Lachnospiraceae bacterium | reverse complement strand
CCTGGATATACACCTTGTCATCCGGCTTTTCCGCAACGAAATCCACCTCTGCTTCGCCAACCTTTCCGATACAAACCCGATAGTCCCGGCGCAGCAGCTCCAAATATACAATATTTTCCAGAATGTGTCCCCGGTCTGCATCCCGGTAGCCCAACAGCATATTCCGAAAGCCCATGTCGATAATATAGTTTTTTCCCAATGTTTTCAGCAGCTGCTTTCCCTTCACATCGTAGCGGCCAACGGAGAAGAAAATATAGGCGCTGCGAAGCATTGCGATATACTTCTCGACAGTCTTGCCCGCCACGTTTTTCCCCTTAATGTCCCCCTCGTTATACAGGACGCTTCCGATACTGCTGGGAGAATTGACACTGCCAATATTGGAGCAGAGAAACAGCACGATCTTTTGGAGCATCGCCTGATCGGCATCCCTATTGCGCTGCAAAATATCGCGCAGCACAACTGTGGAATAGATGCCCTCCAACGCCTGATTGCTTCTGGCCTCGTTGAACTGATACTCCCGCAGAATGGGCATTCCGCCAAATTGGAGATACCTCTGAAATTTTTCTTCCAGCGTTGCAGTCGGCGCAAAGGAATAGAACGTCAAAAACTCCTTGAACGACAACGGAAGTATCCGAATTTCCACATACCGTCCGGAAAGCAGCGTAGAAAACTCTGTAGACAACAGATAAGCATTGGAGCCGGTAATATATATATCCACATCGTAATCCAGCCGGAACGACTCAACGGCTTTTTCCCAATGCTCCACCGCCTGCAGCTCGTCAAAAATCAGATAGGTTTTTCCCTCCCGTGGGATTTGCCCGCTGACGTAATCATAAAAAGTAAGGTAATCCGAAAGGTCCCGATAACGCAGGGATTCCAAATTCATATGGACAATGTGGTCCTCTTTCACCCCTTGCTCCAGCAGATACTGATGGTAAAGCTCCAGCAGAGAGGACTTCCCGCATCTGCGGATACCGGTGACAATTTTCACCAGGTCTACATCCCGATTTTGAATCAGATGTTTCAAATATTCCGGCCTGTTAATCAGTTCCACCATTGCACATGCCTCCAAAACTTTTCTTTTTATTATAACCGTTCGAAAGTCGAAGTCAATAGTTTTCGCCCTACAGGTCGAAAACTTTCGGAATTAGTGCAATTTTCGACTTGTAGGTTAAAAACTTCATCCAAGCTTTCGAGAAAAAGCACCCGGCATCCACAGGCCGGGTGCTTTTGATTGGAAGGCCCAAAATAGTCTGCTTCAAAAATAGAGCTCGCTTGCCAGGTTGCCGTGGACATAGAGGCACACGGCCTTGCGCATGAAGCTCTCCGTTACGCCGAAGAAGTCGGCCAGCTGCCACAGCTCCGTATAGCCCAGGGCAATGGCCTCGTCCAGCTGCTCCACGGGGATCAGGGCACGGATGGCCCATTTATCCGCATGGTTTTCATGGCGCTGGCGGCAGTCCACTGTGGCATAGATGTTGTAAAAGCTGCCGGTCATGCAGTGCCCCAGCTCGTGGCCCAGGTGCATCCGCTCCTGGACGCCGCCGTCCAGCACCCGGTCATCCATGCCGATATAGCAGGTCCCATCCGGCTCCATCAGGGACATGGAGCCGTTTTCCTTCATAGGGTACCGGAGTACGGCAATATTCTGCCTGGAAGCCAGGTCATACAATTCCGGCACCTGCGTCATGGCTACTCCTTCTTCGCCCGCTCGTTTTTTCGTTTTCTGGCTTCCCGCTGGCGGACAAAGGCGGCAAAGCTCAGGACCTCATCGTACATGGCATCGGTGATATCGCCGCTGCCGCCGAAGAGGGCGAACTTGATATCCTGCTGGGTCACCGGGCGCACATCCTCTTCCGGCTGAGATGCATCATTGGCACCCAAGAGCTCGGAAACAGAGATACCGAAATAACGGCAAAGCTTATCAATGACGTTGCCGGAGGGCTTGGTATTGGGATCTTTCTTCCATTTGGTAACGGTGGATTTGCTGAGACCCGCATCAATGGCGGCCTTGGAGGTGCTGACGCCCCGCTGCTTGCAAAGCAGGACGAAACGCTCATAGAACATACAGGGACACCCTTTCCTCAGAGCTCTCGGAAGTTATCCACAATTTTCAACTACCACACTTGACAAGTTCGAAAAAATATTGTTTAATCCCGGCAGTTGAAAAACGTGAACTTCCCCGGATAGGGATATAGAATCGAACCAGGGCGGCTTGTTGCCCATCGAAACAATATCTGGCTATATACTATCACATATGTTTTCGATTTTCAACTACCGGTCACATTTTTTTTGCGAATTCAGTATAAAAAAGAATGTGTCCAATAAAGCGGACAAATATGTGGGAGGTTGGGAAAGATGAAAAAATTTTGCAGCACGACCCCGGGAAATTTTCCCGGAAGACTCGGAAAAGGCAGGAACCTATGACAGCCCCCTGGGCTCTGGACCTGCAGCGGCAGGAAAAATGGGACCGTTTTCTGAAACGGCGGCCCCGATGCACCCTGTGCGGAGGGCCGATCCTGGAGGATGAGGCACTGGTATTAGACGGAAAGTTCTACTGCTTGCCTTGCGTGAGCTGGAACACGGAGGAGGTGACGGAATTTGACCCCGGACTGGAAGGGTATTCGCTTGGATTATAGCCAGGGTATGACCCAGTCGGCGCTGCAAGCCAAATACGGCGTGGCTGCTTCCACCCTGCGAAAACGCATCCGCGCCGAGGGATGGTCCCGGAAGGAAAGCGCAAAAGTTCAGGAAGACGAACAAATCTCAGTTTCTGTCCCGCGCTCCCCTGCCCCAGACCCGCGTCTGACACGGGTAGATGCCCTGTCGGATGCCATGCTGGGCTGCCTGGAGCGGGCGGTCAGGGAGCTGGATACGGTAACGCAAAACGTACGGGAGAAATCCAAGCTGGAAGACGGAGCCGAGCTGGTTACGGATTTTGAACGGCTTCTGCCCGAGGAGAAGGGCATCATCGACCGGGGCGGGCTGAAGCAGCTCACCGGAGTGCTGAAGGACATCAAGGATGTGCTCACCCTGCGCTCCGATGCGGACACCCGGGAGCAGGAGGCCCGCAT
>CABQGZ010000633.1 GCA_902463835.1 uncultured Lachnospiraceae bacterium | reverse complement strand
GTTTCCCAGCCTGCGGGCGCATTGGCGAAATCAAAAATGGGGCCGCTTGAAAGCGTCACTTCATCTTCCGTCTGTCCAAGACTCTCTCCGTGATAAAATTTCTCGATGGTTCTTGTTCCTGTCCACACTCGAAAGGGACCCTCCGGCTTGTCCGCCACAAGCACGGTCAGATGCAGCCTGTCCAAAATTTCCGAGGCGTACACCGGACTTCCCTTATCCAGAGAAGTCCCTTCCGGAAGCCCGATCTCGCCATCGCCTGAACAGGCGCAATATAAATAATATTTTCCGTCCTTTGGATATTTTAAAACTCTTGGGGCCCAGAAACGACCATGGCCCCAATAAGTTTCCTCTCGTTCAAATATGATCCATACTTTCTCCCAGGACGCCATATCACGGCTCTTATAGGCTGCTAAAACGCCGCTTCGGATCTCCGTGAAATACAGATAGAACCATCCATCCTCATATAGAATAAACGGATCCGCCGCCCCGCGGACGGATGAAAAATCATTGCTGTAAAATAAATTGTTTCTGCTGTTCATCCTGCTATTCCATTTCCATTATTCCTGCGTGGAGCTTTCCAAGCTATCCAACACTGCTTTCGCTGCTTCGTCGCCCAGACGGATGCTTACCGCATCAAACTGAGCGGTTGTTTTTTCTGATGTAATAAATCCGATTCTTCTGTCATGGGATGTAAAGAAATGTTCTCCCAGTGCTCCATCTTTTCCTGCGTTAAACGAGTCTAAATTCCTTAATTCCTTAACTGCACCATTCACAATAATATAATATACGTTCTCAAAATACACGATCTGGATCGTATTACCATATGTATAATTTCCAGGTGCTGACGCAAAATTATTTTTGGCACCCCATTTCTTGCCAACGATATATGGCATGCCGGAATCCTTAGCTCCAATACCGATAAAGTTCCGCTCAGCGCTAGAGTACGCAAAGATCACGCCAGCCGGATTCCATACATCATCGCTTGCATACTTCGACATACTAAATGACATAACAAACCCTTCTTTTGCAACAATTCCTGTATCAACATATGTGCTTTTTGTTGTGATCGGCAATGTCGGAATCGAATACTCTGTCACTGTTTCTAAGGCTGCTTTCGCTGCCTCATCCCCTAATTCATAGTGCAATCCATCATAAAAGGGAATGTAGGCGTCTGTGAATCCGCTAAGCCGGAACGTTCTTTCACTACTCCCATAGAAAGCGTTGTTGGCGTCGAAAAGTTTCGGTTGCGTATCTTTACTGATCACAAACGTTTCTTCTTTCGTGTCACAGCCATCTACCTTCAGAGACACATAGTAAGTTCCGTCTAAATAGATTACCTTCAAGGTACACGGGTCTGCCTTTGTATTTGGATTATAAGTTTGTCTCGTTTCACCAACCTCCACTCCGCTTACACCTGAACTATTTCCCGGAGCCAGGCTTGCACCAATATAGATTTTTACTTTTCCTCCTCCATAATACGGCTTTATATAGAGGGTCTTTTCTCCCACGGTGACGCCAAACCCTCCTCTGTAGAAGACACCACCATTAGGATTCATTTTGACGGTTGCCACAAAACCTTCGTTTGCTTTCATTCCCGCAACAGATACGGACTTTCCATTATATACTGCATAATCATGTCCAGATGTGCCGTAACCAAAATCTCCGTCCGGGGTCAATCTTGGTATTACAAATGTTGCTTCCTCGACCTCCGTCGTTCCCCTAATCGCTACCCTCTGGATCTTCACATCCTTGAACTGACTGCTGGTTAACGTAATATCATAGCTTTCGGACGGAACGAGCGCCTGATATGTCTGCGTATTCTGATCTACTACAGCGGCATGCTCGCCGATCTTAACGGTGACCTTATCCTCCGCGTTCCGATAGGTCTGATCCTGATAGGTTCCGGAAGCATACGCATAGCTCCCTTTTACGACACACAGATCCATCTCACGCAGCGCTTCTTCGACTGCTTTATCACCCAGTTGATAGCTCAATTCATCATAATAGACAAGGTTGTTTTTGAGTGCGCCAAGCTGGATCGTTCTTTCACCAGTCGCAAAGTAGTCTGCGCTCAGTCCCGACGTCTGTGCATTGATTAAAAGCATTTTGGGTTCTACTTCACAGCCCTCTACCTTCAGAGAAACATAGTAAGTTCCGTCTAAATAGATCACCTGCAAGGTACACGGTTCTTTCTTCGTTGCCCATGTTTGTCCCGTTTCACCAACAAGCTTCTTGCCTGCAGTATCATTATTCAAACCCAGGTCTGTACCAACATAGATACTTGCTTTCTTACCTACATAATACGGCATTATGTAGAAGGTCTTATCTTTCACGGTGACGCCAAACGCTCCCCTGTACCACATACCATCGTAAGGCCGCATTTTGACGGTTGCCACAAAACCTTCGGTTGCATTTACGCCTTCGATGGATACGTTTTGTTTCTCCCACACTGCATAATCATGTCCGTCTTGGTTGTATCCAAAAAATGTGGTCGGGGTCAGGTTCGGAACGGAAAAACTGCACTCCTCAACCGCTGTATTGCCAGCCACCTTTACATCGGTCATGCTTTTTCCATGAAATCTTGCACTGGAAAGTGCGACGTCATATGTTCCATTGGCCACCACGGCTTCGTACGTCTGTGCCGCAGTATCTACAGTTGCCACATAGTCCGCTATATTTACCTTAACCGGATCACCCGCATTCTTCAGTTCGCCATTGTCATATGTCCCTGAAGTATACGTATAGGTTCCATGCACAGTACTATAACCCTTCACTAAGAATTCTCTGCAATGCACAAGATCCTTCTCATCGATTGCGCCGTCATTGTTCAGATCTGCATTATCCTTCGAGATTACAACTTCTTCTGTTGATGCGACAGCTCTCTTAACGCGGGTCAGATCGCCCACGTCAAATACTTTATCGTCATTTGCATCTCCTATAACGTCAGAAGCCGCATATACGTCAGAAGGCACTTTGCCAATGCAAACTCCGGCCATTATAATCAGAAAAAACAACGCAAGCTTTTTCATTCCTTTTATTTTTTCCATTTTGCTCTCCTTTCTCATAAGCAGAATCA
>CABQGZ010000632.1 GCA_902463835.1 uncultured Lachnospiraceae bacterium | reverse complement strand
AGATACAATATACTACCATCTGTACTAGCAGATGATTTAAGAGCGTCGTGCAGACGCTCTTTTTTTTGAATAGAGGTTAGACTGTTCTAACCCGCGAAGGAGTCGGTATTATGAAACGGGATATGAGAAAATATATCCTACGGAAACTGGTTGAGCTGATATTTACTTTATTGTTTGTAACTCTACTGTCTTTCTTGCTGATGAGACTGTCATCCGTTGATCCAGCCACAGCTTATGCAAAGAGGATGATCGGAAACCCCACAGCGGAACAGATTGAAAAGATTCGGATTCAGTTGGGGTTTGATAAACCATTGCTTGTCCAGTATGGCCGTTGGGTATGGGACTTACTGCATTTTGATTTAGGCGTTTCTTTGGCAAATGGACATGATGTTTGGACGGATATTGCCACAGCCTTTCCGAAAACGCTTGGAATTGTAGCTCTGGCATCTATCTTTCAGGTTGTTTTCATTGTAATCGTTAGTTGTATTGCCTTTTTACTTCCCTGGAAACTTCCGAAAAAGGCAGTCAGGCTTTTGTGCATTTTGGGTGTGTCCATACCCTCTTTCTATTTGGCAACCGTTTATCTGGATTATTTTGCTGTTCAAAAGTCCTTAATTTCTGTGGCAGGAAATACAACCCTACTCAGCTACATATCTCCGGCAATCTGCATTGGCGTATTCGGGGCTTCTTTCTATACGCCGCTTCTGATGGATGCTCTGGAGCATGAAAGCAACGAGGATTACGCATTTTATGCCCGTTGCCGTGGGCTTTCGGAAAAAAGGCTTTTGCTGTGCCATTTTTTTCCGCGGGCAGCGATGGGTTTAGTTCCAAACTTTTTACAAAGCATTGGTTTGGCACTGGCTAACGCAACGGTGATTGAATCCATTTTTTCAATTCCGGGATTTGGTTATCTGATTGTAAACCATGTGCTTGATCGCGATACTCCCATGATACACGCCGAGGTGTTTTTTCTGGCGCTGGCGATTGCTCTTTGCAACATTGCCGCTGACTTGGTGCAGTGGGCAATCGGGCGTAAAAAGGGGGTGGCGTAAATGAAAACGAAGCGTTTTCGGAAATGGTGTGCGATTTTCATTCCAACCCTTGTGATTATTTTCTTTTTTGCCGGATTTTTATTTGCACCCAACGATCCAATGAAATCAAACTTGTTGGAGAGATATGCTGATCCCAGCGCAGAATATCCGTTTGGTACGGATGCTTTAGGGCGCTGCATTCTGTCACGGATTCTTTATGGTGGCTGGACAACGCTGGGGATTGTATTAGGAGGCTCTCTTATTGTTTTTCTGCTTGGCACTGTTATCGGAATGGTGACAAGCCGGGCCGTTATGAAAGAAAATGCACTTATTGATGGCCTGATTAACGCTGTTACAGCCATCCCCCCGATTGCGTATTTAATTGTGTTTATTGGAGCCTGGGGCAGCGGAGCGAAAACTACTCTTGTCGCGCTCACTGTGTCTTACATTTTGAGATACATAAAACTGGTTCGTACCCGTACCGACATGGAAATGGGAAAAGCCTATGTCATGTGTGCAATCGCTTCCGGCGCTTCAAAGCTCAGAATCATGCTGATTCATATTTTCCCGAATTTGATTGCCGAAATGATTCGCTTTCTGTGCCTTTCCTGTGCGGATATGATTCTGGCTATTACCGGATTTTCCTTTATTGGATTAGGGCTTGGTGATAATGTAGTAGATTGGGGAAGTATGATTTTAGACGCAAGGGGTGCTTTGGTTCTTCACCCGACCATGATTCTCTATCCAATAGGGGCGGTAATTTTATCGACACTCTGCTTTAACGTCATTGGCAGGCAGTTGACAACGAAGGAGGCAGAGTGATGTTAAAAATTGAACAGTTAGATGTCAAGGAACGGTCAGGCCGCTACCTTCTGAAAGACATATCTATGGAAATTCCTGCAGGCCGTGTGATTGGACTTACAGGTAAAAGCGGCTCTGGAAAAACAACTTTGCTGCGGAGCATTTTGGGAATGCTTCATACAAGCTGTCATATTGATGCCGGGAAAATTTTGTTGGACGATATAGATTTATCACATCTTTCCCGCAAGTCACATCGTGAGCTTTGTGGGAAGAAGCTTGGATTTATCCCCCAGAACCCTATGACGGCTTTTGACAGCCGATTAAAAATCGGTTATCAGATGCGGGAAACCTTTGTCAATCGTTTGCATTTGAATACAAGTGAAGCAACTGACCTGGCGAAAGAGAAACTGGTTTCCGTAAATCTAAAAGACACGGATCGGATTTTGGGTGCGTATCCGTCTGAACTATCAGGCGGAATGCTACAACGAGTAGCTGCGGCAATCTTATTGGGAATGTCGCCGGATTATGTTTTAGCCGATGAACCAACCGCTGCATTGGATGAAGAAAACAGGGATTTATTGCTTCTCATCATGCAGGAGCAAATGAAGGACAAAGGCATATTATTTGTATCCCATGATGTGGCCGCACTTAAAAACTTATGTCAGAACGTTTATGTTCTGGGAGCCGGAAAAATTATTGAGCATGGAACGATGGATAAACTCTTGTCAAGTCCGCAGACAGACTGGATGAAACAATTTTCCGCGTTGAGCCATAGGGAAAGTCGGGGTGAATGGAAATGGGAGAAATTGTAATCCAGAATGTAAATCAGGTATATCATAATGTGAACCAGGGAGATTTTAATGCGCTTTCGGACATCAACCTCCACCTTTGTAAAGGTGAAAGTCTTGCTATTGAGGGAGAAAGCGGATCGGGAAAAAGCACGCTGGCAAGACTTCTGATCGGCATTGAGAAACCAACTTCTGGCAAAATATTACTGGATGGTGAAGATATAACCTGTTGGAATTATCGAACATGGAAACAGCACCGTAAAAAAATACAGGCTGTTTTTCAGGATTCTTCCGGCACTTTAAATCCTGCCAGGTCTGCATACGCAAATGTAGAAGAAGCACTGGTGAACTTAACTGATAAGAAAAGAGCCGAAAGAAAAAAACATATTTTAGATTTGATGGATGCCGTACACATGGATTATGGGCTTTTGGAAACGCCTGTCCGTCAGCTTTCGGG
>CABQGZ010000631.1 GCA_902463835.1 uncultured Lachnospiraceae bacterium | reverse complement strand
GATCTACACAGTCGGATTGAAGAGCTGGCAGAAAGGAGTGTTGTCATATGATAAAAGCTGAGAACCTGGTAAAAAATTTTGACGGCTTTCTCGCCCTGGATCACGCCAGTCTGCATGTTCCAAAAGGCTCCATCTACGGTCTTGTGGGACCCAACGGCGCCGGAAAGTCAACCATCATACGCCATATCACCGGCATCTATCGCCCGGACGAGGGCACTGTTCTGGTGGATGGGGAACCTGTCTATGAAAACGTAGCTGCAAAGAGTAAGATTGCCTACATCCCCGACGATATCTTCTACTTCAGTCAGGCGGACACATTGGAGATGAAGCGTTTTTATGCCGGATTGTATCCCGATTTTGACGAGACCCTGTTTGAAAAGCTGCGGGAATTCTTTCCCGCCATCGACGTGAAACAGAACATACGCCGTCTCTCCAAGGGGATGCAGAAGCAGACCGCCTTCTGGTTGGCTCTGTGCTGCAATCCATCGCTTCTGGTATTGGATGAACCGGTGGACGGCCTGGATCCTGTTATGCGCAGACAGCTCTGGAGTCTGATTCTAAGCCGTGTACAGGAGCATGAGACCACGATACTTATCTCCTCCCACAACCTGCGGGAGCTGGAGGACGTGTGCGATCACGTGGGCATCATGCACCAGGGAAAGGTGATGCTGGAGCACTCCCTCTGTGAACTTCAGAACACGGTATCCAAGATTCAGGTTGCCTTTGAACAGGGAATTCCTGCCCTGCCCAAAGAATTTGATGTGCTGCACATGTCCAACATGGGGCGCGTCTACACCATTATTGTCAAGGGTGATCCCGAGAAAGCAAAGCCGGAGCTTGAGAAGCTGCACCCGCTTTTGATAGACGTACTCCCGTTGACGCTGGAAGAGATCTTTATTTATGAGATGGGAGGTGCTGACTATGCAGCAAAAGACATCCTTTTTTAGCAAAACTGTTTTTCTCAAAAATATAACCCATTACTGGCCTGTCTGGGCTGCCTACCTGGTAGTCTGCCTGCTTCGCCTGCCCATAAGCCTCTACAGCCGTCTTAACAGTGTGGATGCATCCTCCGCTGTGGCAAATACAGAGGACAGTCTCATCGCCATCCTCCAGGACACGGTGCAGGGCGCGCTGCAGCCATTCGCCGTCTTTCTGTTTGCATGCATCACCGGCATCGCCCTGTTTTCCTATCTGTACCAGGCAAGAAGCGCCTATATGCTTCATGCCCTTCCGGTCTGCCGGGAATCCTTGTATATCACCAACGTCCTGTCTGGCATCTGCTTTTTGGTGATTCCCCAGATCGTCGCTTTCCTGGCCGGTATCTTCGTCTGCTTTCTGCATCATGTCACTCACCTGGAGTATCTGATGCACTGGCTGCTCCTGTCCACTGGCATGGTCATATTTGCCTTTGCCCTGACGCTTCTGGTGGTTATGATCACCGGAAATATTGTTGCGGCACCAGTTTTCTTTTTCCTGATCAACTACCTGTATGTGGGCTGCCGCACCATCGTCGCCTGGTTTGTGGAGGTCTTATGCTATGGTATTACGGATGCCTGCTTTACCTTTGGAGACTTCCTGTCCCCTTATTACTTTTTAAGCCACCGTTTTTCCGGATTTTTTTCCACGCTTTTTATGGGCATGAAAAAAGAACTTTCCCTGCCGGAGACGTACCTTTTTATCGGCGGTTACTTTGCGGCAAGCATTCCGCTCTTTGTCCTTGCATTTGTTCTCTACAAGAGAAAACACCTGGAAACCACCGGCGATATCCTCACGGTTCCCTGCTTAAAACCTGTGTTCCGCTGGGTTCTGACTTTTTGCTTTAGCTCTGTGGCCACAATCTGGGCACATACTTTGTTCTCTGCCGGTTCCAAGACCAGAAGCGGACTGTTGCCCATCACGATTTTTATGGCCGTTGGCTGTGTGATTTTTTTCTTCTTGTCCGACATGATTCTGCAAAAAAGATTTTTCGTATTTTGCAGGCGTAAATTTGCGGAATGCGGTATACTGGCCGCTCTATTCCTTGCGCTTCTCATCAGTATAGACTGCAACCTTTTTGGCAGCGAGACAAGGATTCCACCGAAAGACAAGATCGAGAGTATCTTTTTGGATGGAAATTATCCCATTGACGTGGACAAGGACGACTTCGAAAAAGTGGTCGCCATACACAAAAGTCTGGTAGACTCCAAAAAAGAGATACAGTCCTATTTTCAAAAGTACAGCTCCAACCCCAGCTATACTTCTCTGGAATTGAAGTATACATTAAAAAGCGGGAGTGTGATATCCCGCACATACCAGATTCCTGTGGAGGAGTATTACCTTGAGAAAACAGACTACGCGCTAAACCAAATAGAAGAGCTCTCCTCAAATCCGGAATATTACCTGCGCTACCATTTTACTGATGCCTATGAATCCATCACCTTTATGGACGGCTCGCTGGATGTGTACAATGGCAGTGAATACCTGGAGAACGTAACGCTGGATCAGGCTCAGTGCAACAGGATCTATGAAGCGTTTAAACAGGACATACGGGAGGGAAATTACCGGATCTATGGTTATTACAGTTTTAGCAGCCTGGGGGATAAGATCTTCTATAACAGCCTCTACTTCTCTTACTACGCACCCTTGGGCACTTCCTATGTCTCCCATGCGGGAAACAATACGATCAATACCGGGGACGCTCTGCAGGGTACCAATATCACGCTTACTGCAGACTGCGTGCATACCCTGGAGGTGCTTCGAGAGCTTGGAATTATCGGAGAAAACAGGGGGATGATCACCCAGAAGGATGCGGATATGATGTATGACGATTCCAAGTATAAGGATGTGGAGATCTATCACTGAGAATGAGGATTTGACGCAGCAAGGAGATCGTTACTCTTGCGGCGAAGGGGGCGCCGCTTGGGCAGGCACATGGTTTACTAAACGGCGAAAGGGACGCCCCGGAGAAAAGGTGTCCTAATATAGCAACCGGCCCCGCCCCAGTGAAAGATACATGCCCATATCAGACGCGCTCTCGCTCCGTCCAAAACGTAGCGGACACTAAGCGCGCAGGCTATTTTCATAGCCCGCTTGCTAAGT
>CABQGZ010000630.1 GCA_902463835.1 uncultured Lachnospiraceae bacterium | reverse complement strand
ATTCCTTCACTGCTCCGATGGTAAGTCCGGATGCAAAGTATTTCTGTAAAAAAGGGTACAGGAAAATAATGGGGCCTACGGCCAAAACACAGGTTGCCATTCTGGCTCCCTCATTAGGCAGCTCCAGGAGCGCCTGCTGCTGGGACGCTGATATACTTCCATGCTCCTGCAGATACAGGATATTATTCATCAACGACTGCAGCATATATTGCAGCGTCCGTAACCTCGGATTCTCAATATACAAAGAGCATGTCATCCAGTCATTCCAATAAGCAATTGCCGTAAAGAGTCCGATGGATGCCAGAGATGGTTTGGACAGCGGCAATACGATCTTGAAAAAGGTTCGAATCTCACCGGAGCCATCAATCCGCGCTGATTCCACCAGGGAATTGGGAATACTCCGAAAGAAATTCTTCATGATCAGTACATTGGTCGCTGACGCCAGATATACAATGATCAATACAAAGATCGTATCCTTTAAATGCAGGTACTTGGTATACAGCATATAAGTAGGAACAAGACCACCATTAAACAGTACCGGAATGTAGACGAACAATGCCAATTTATTCCTCGCTGTCACTTCCTCTCTGGTCAATCCATACGCCAGCATGGACATCAGCAGCAGGTGCAGAAAAGTTCCTACCACAGTGACAACAATCGTAACTCCATAGGCACGCGCCACCGAAACTGCTCCTGTAAACACATATTCATAAGCTGCCATGCTGAATTGTCTTGGAATCAGATGGTATCCTTCCATCATCAGCGATTTCTCATTGGTAAAGGAGATTCCAACTACCAGTAAAAGAGGTACCACACATGCCAACGTAAGCAGGATAAAGATAGCGTGTATTACAGCATGTGATATATTTATTCTCTTTGTTTTCATCTTTCATCCTCCTAGAATAATGCATTTTCCGGATCAATCTTCTTAATCACCAGGTTGGATCCAAGAATCAACACAAAACCTACCACAGACTGATACAATCCGGCAGCAGTTGACATACCGTAATCGCCAAGCGACTTCAACGCCCGATATACATATGTATCTATGACGTCCGTTGTGCGATACAGCGCACCAGAATTATTAGGCAGCGTATAGAATGCATTCCAATCTCCAAATCCTCCGTTGAAGAATTTTCCGACCCACAAAAGCGTCAATACAATCAGTGTTGGACGTATCAGCGGCAGCGTAATATTTTTAATCTGCTGCCATTTTGTGGCCCCGTCCAACTGAGCCGCCTCATAATAATCTGTATTGATTCCAGCAATTGCAGCCAAATACAATACCGAATAATAACCAATGTTCTTCCATACATACGCAATGGGCATGATAAATCTCCAGTAACCTGGCTCACTGTACCAGGAGATCTCCTGTCCAAGAGCATTATTGACAATTCCTCTGTCCACGCTAAGCAGACTGAACAGAATATACTGAATTACAATCCATGACAGAAAAGTCGGTAATAAGATGGCTCCTTTGTATATGCCGGCGCTTACCTTTCCCTTCAATTCATTCAACATAATAGCGATAGCTATTGCCAATACCATAACCAGCACCAACTGAAGTAAATTGTAGAACAGCGTGTTGAAGGTTACTGTCCTGGCGCTGTCTGATTTAAAGAAAAACTCAAAGTTTTTATACCACGGAGACACCCACGGACTACCGAACATCCCATCCACCGGATTAAATTCCTTAAATGCCAGAACCAACCCCGGAAGCGGCGCATAGAACAGTATCGCAATCATAAACAATCCCGGCGCCATCATGATGTAAAATGGAAATTGCCGTTTAAAGGGGACTCTTCTTCGAGCCATTTTTGTCTTCTTTCTCACTTTTTCTCCCTCCTATATCTTTCTGTATTCCATCGTCTCGGATGCTTCCTTAGCAGCCAGACATATTTCTGCACTGACAATCCCCGCATGCAGCGGCGCGATAGATTCCGTTGTCTTTTTTCGAATCAGATCCACATAATTCTGAATCAGAACCTGATCTCCACCTCCATGTCCGTTGGCCGGTGTATGGAATTCTATTCGAGTCATCTGATCGCTCATATGATCGTATACCAAAATCTCATCCTTCGTAAAATCATACTCCAGAGTTCCCTTGTATCCATAAAGCCGGGCTCCTCGTCTTGCCGCTTTCTTTCGTGCAAAAAAGTTCTGAGAATAGATGGCATGCATACCTGACTCATATTGTACAATCATACTGCCGCTGTCCTCATTGCCAGTATCCACCGCATAACAGCAATAGTCGCTTCTTGGCGTATCACTCCGGGTTTTCTCTATATTATAGGTACTCTCCATACATTCTTCCGTGCGATCACATTCGCTGCAGCGCAGTCCCGCCGGCATATCACCTTTGAAAATCTGCTTTGATTTCATGGCACATACCATCTGTGGGCTTTCCCCTGTCAGATAATTGATGACGTCAATGTCATGGGTTGCCTTCTGTAAAAATAATCCGTGAGCCAAAGATTCATCCCGATACCAGTCATGGTAATATACAAATCCATATCCTACATCATTGAAAGCCTGTACATGATCCACCTTCCCGATGATGCCTGCATCTATAAGCTTCTTAGCTTCCTGGATCATCTTTGTGGCTCTCAATGGAAAAGAAACCACCACCGGCGTCTTTGTCCGCTTGTCACATTCCCGCAAAAGTTCCAGATCCTCCTGACAGATTCCTACTGGTTTCTCCAAAAATAATGGAATCTCTCTGTCCAGTACCATCTTGGCGAACTGTGCATGTGTATTGCACGGCGTCCCTACCATAATTCCATCCAGCATTTCCTGTGCCAGCATCTCTTCCGCTGTCTGATAAAATCGGATATTATCCGGATCCATGGGACATCTTCTTAACAGGCCATCAATTTTATCGATTTCCATCTGATGCTGTACATCATGCGGATCATCTTTTCTCATCAGTGCTTTTACTCTGTCTGGATTCTTATCCGCAACGGCAACTACTTTTGCTTCTATACAAAGTTCAAAAAGCTGATCCATCAGCATATCAATTCGAACTCCATATCCTATGACTCCGATTCGAATAGGCTTCATCGTTCTCCTCCTCTTTCTT
>CABQGZ010000629.1 GCA_902463835.1 uncultured Lachnospiraceae bacterium | reverse complement strand
GGATACGTATTGTAGTAATAACCACCAGCACCGAGGTTTTGAGAAGATAGCGCAACCCAATCATAATTAGTCTGAGTATAAAAGTTGGAATTCAATGCCGTCTCACAGGATGCAACAATAGCGGGAGACTTTAGCATCTTGTACGAGCCAGCAATCGGAACGGCAAAGACCATATCAGGACGACACTGAAAAATCAGAGAGAAAGAGGAAGAAGACTTCGGTGCAGAGCGTGTGATAAAAAGATCAGAACCCGAAAATGAAGCAGTATAGTCATATTGAGGGGATTTACCGCAAAAGACATCTCCGACACCGGATTTAATGAAATACGTACTTTCATCTACACGAAAGTAATAGACGCTAAAGCCAAGTTGATTATCTACGGCATCGCTCCACTTCGGTTGCCACAGCAGCTTTCCCGCGCTATCGTAGCCGGTAGCCGGGAGGGTGGAGACAAAATCGTTGTAGTCATTCTTCATATCATCGGAGGTAGTCCAGCTGTCGGGGTCAGAACCTCCGAAGCCACCACCGCCAAAGCCGCCGTCACGGTTATCGCCGCCGAAACCACGGTAAACATATTCCCAAAAGGACACGGGGTTAAATCCGTCAGTAGCAGAGTACGCAAACGCGGGACTGATTGCAGAAATAACTATTGTAATCACGCATAGAACTGATATAATGCGTTTAGAGAGATGCACAAAATCACCACCTGGAGGGAGAATATGAATGCCTACATACACGCTCAGATACTGAATATGCAAGCTATGGTGCAGACCTTTGAACGTGCCTGTGAAATGGCAGCCATGAAGGATGACAGCAAGATAAGCCGGGACGAAGAAAAGCAGCTGAAGAAAATCAAGGCGGCTTCACAGGCTTTTCTGAAAGAACTGGACAAGGCCAAGAATATGTGACCCCTAATCCCTCGCCGTTGGCGGGGGATTTAGTTTTTGCATGATGCTGCAGCAACGTGCAAAAACTCCTGGGAGAATTACCCTACAATAGCATTGCGTAAATTGCGCCCGAGAGGACACCAGCGCGGAGAGTTTCGTATTTCTTGACCATCTATGAAACGGCCCTGACCATACGCGATAGGGACTTTTGTGCAGATATGAAACTTCTCGGACCTCGACTTAGAGTAATAGAGGCATTCCTTACAGTGCCGTACACGAGGACGTGCCACTATGTTTCACCAACCTTTCCTTAGAGAGGATCAGAGCGCCTCCCGACACCGGGAGCTACCAACACCACGAACGAAGGGAGGCGCGCTTATGATCCAGGGATTATAGAGCTAACTTACTTGAGAGCAGCGTCCGCCTGGGCGCTGCTTTCCTCATTGTCCGCAGAGCAGAAGATGTAGAACGGACAGAAGAAACAGTTGGAATTACAATCAGCGGCGTGCTTGCGGGTAAATCTGATCCGGCTGATCAGCTCACGAATGAGCGAGATCGCGCCGGTGATGACCAGAATGATCACCAGCAGGAACAGCACAGCGGCCAGCAGCCGAAGCACTGGGACTGACGTTACAGCCATAAGCCGCAGGAGCGACAGCAGCGCGAGGATCAACGCACAGGCGAAGAAGGACACACAGAGAACACGGGACGTATACTTAAGCAGCTTCTTCATAGAGAGCCTCCGTTATCATTTTGGTTGCGGGGGGAGGAGTCGAACCTCCAGTTCCGGGGTCAGAACCTGGTCTGTTACCGTTACAGCACCCCGCGATATGGGTATTACCTGTAACCCTCCATTTTCATTTGTTCGTAGTAAGGATCGATTGTTGAGGGATCAAACCTTTCGCAGGGGGTCAGGGGTATGGGGTTTAGCGGTAGTTCTTCATACTCAGCGCCGTCCCAAATGTAGGGGAAATACCATTTCGCATCCTGCACCATGCCTACTTTGCAGAAGTCATAGTCCTGGGTGCAGCACTCTTCCAGCTGGCGGTGATAGATGTAGACGTCCGACGCCTTTTCGGCACGTTTCAGAGGACGGCTATGGAAGTACAGGTGTTTTCCGACATCACCGGCGCGGCGGGCTACGTCCTTGCTTATGTACTTCGTGACGTAGTAGGCCGTGGCCACCCGATCACGGATGGGGGCAAGGGAGCAGAACCCAAAAGCACGTTGGTAGTCCGGCCAGTTGAGAAAGCCGCCGTCTATGAGCTTCTGCGGCTCAGGATAGCGGAACGGACGGAGCGCCGAAGCGGGCAGGCCGTAGATCAGACCGTGAATATGCCACGCACCATCCTGGTGAAGCTCCGGCACGAGCAGCACCTGAAACGAGGCGTTATACGTCTTGCGCTTGTCCCGGATAAACTGCATGAGCCGCTTTGCATAGCGATCCAGGTTATAGCGATCTGCCAGCCGCTGATCCAGTGTGCCGGTAAAGAAGTAGTCCCAGGGATTGCAGAGGGCATATTGCAGCACCATCGACCGGGCACGGCTGAAACTGTTGTCCAGTTTCGTATCATAGTGCTGTGCCTCTTCGCGGAGACACGCAAAGTCAGGATCACGGTGGCCTTTGAACGCCACGACCTTGTAAATCTCATCGGTATAACGATGTATGGAGTACACCGGGGAAACCGCCATATTCCAACACCTTCCCGCAAAACGTTATGATGTCAAGTGACCCCAAACGGAGCTGCATACTCCGTTCGGAAATCGACCTTAACACAGCATATCTCCCGACGTTCTGCGGTAAGGTGAAGGTTCAAACTCAGGCTTTGATCATGTCAACGACGCTGCCGCCGCGACCACGGAACACAAACACGGTGTCACCGACCTGGGGCGTGTAAGAGATGTCACACATCTTCTTTTCCGACAGGAACACGCGCTCAGGCTCGCCACCTGTGCCAGTAGGAACAAGGTAGACGTACATACCATGTACTTCCTGGCCGTCATCACCGACAAAAGCTGCATCGGCCAATCTGATGATCTTCATTCCCATTTTCATTTACCTCCTAAAAAAATGACTGCGAAAGGCGGGATGACCTTTCGCAATCATTATCAGGCTTCACGCCGCGAGAAAATTTTGAAGAAAAGCAAAAATTTATCTTGCATTTTGTTTTGTGTTATGCTATTATTAGTGAGC
>CABQGZ010000628.1 GCA_902463835.1 uncultured Lachnospiraceae bacterium | reverse complement strand
GTTATCCATTTTCCATTCTCAGTAAATAACCCCGGCATATTTGTAACCGCTGCTTCTCCTTTTGCGTCTGCATATGCCACAAGCTTGGAAGTAGTACGGTCAATCAAAGTATTGTATCCTGCCGCAAACGTTCCGCAGAATTCCTCAACTGCATAGGAATTGCTGAACATGTTTGTGCTGCCATTCTCAATATGACCTGCGAAAGCACCATACCCACCGTTTTCTTTCGAATACTCATTGCCGACAATCTGACCTGCATTGACACAGCAGGAAATTTTTGCATCCTTATGTAGCACTGCACCGATAAGTCCTCCGACTCTTGGCGTTCTGTTGTACTTGTCGGCTGTGATTGTTCCGGTGTTCAGACAATTGGTGATTACGGATGGATTTTGCAGATTGCCAATCAAACCTCCGGTACCATGTCCCTGCGAACTATCTGTCTGATTGTTCGTAACACTTCCCGCAAACCAACAGTTATTCATATGAGCTCCACCCGGTCCGTCCTGTCCGAGAAGTCCCCCAACACTGGCATTTTGCCCTACAACGATCGCATCACTGTAGATAGTCTCAAAAGTCCCCTTTCCACTTCCTGCAATACTTCCAATGCCTCTTGCGCTGCTTTCAAAATAACTATTGACCAAGCGGAATTTTTCCACCACTGCACTTGAAGTTGAACTGTTAAACATTCCCTGATACGCCGTGGTTGTATTCATGTAGAGACCGCTTATCGTATGATTATCTCCATTGAAAATTCCACTAAATTGATAGTCTGTCGGATTATGTATACCGATTCCAATCCAGTCAAACTTCGGCGCATTTTCAGCCCACTCATCTGCCTTTCCTTCATTGACCGTAATATCTGCACCAAGTTTTACTGTCTTGTTTGCAAAATTATTACTTTTAGAAAGTAGTGCAAATCCATACAGGTCTGCTGCGTCTTTGAGTACATACACTGTATCGCTTTCGTTATACCAGCTGGTATCCACGCCCATGGTAGCTCCTTTGGCCTCTGGAACAAAGGACTTTAAAACAGGTGTTCCATTGCTTACAACAACCCAGCGATAATCCTGTTCTGCGTCATCTGTACGATGCTTAAACAATTCCGGAATACTTGTAATTGCTTTGACCCCTGTAAGGTTTGCTTCCGTGGCTGTTCTCACACCTTCATAGGTATTTGCCCCATTAACCAGTTTCATACCGCTTATTGCAAATGAATTTTCAATCGTAACATTACCAGGAGTTGTAATGTAACCAACTATTCCGCCAAATCTTGCTGTAGCAGCAGAATTAGGTGTGATGGTTCCTATGTTCATGCAGTTGGTAATAGTCAGTTTATCTTCCGTGCTTGTGCCTTCTGCCGCCCCAACAAGTCCACCCAGAGCTCCTGTAACTAATGCACTATACTGAACCTTCCCAGTATTTAGGCAATTGTTCAATTCCACATTATTACTGCATCTTCCCAATAATCCTCCAGCTATTCTTGCAGCATTGCCACTTTTTTGGTTCACAGTTCCATCAAACCAGCAATTTGTCACAACTGCCTTACCGGCTCCATTTTTATTTCCAATCAGTCCTCCCAGATATTGATAACTTCCTTCCACATATGCATTACTGTAAACCGTATCAAGCGTTGCATCCTGCAAAATTCCTACTACGCTGCCTGCCATTTGTGTATAGAAGGTATATTGACCGCCTATCAATTTGAAATTTTTTAGGATCGCACCTCCGTTTACCTGACCAAAAAAACCATATCCTTTACCTGTATTTTCTATACCTCCGTTACAAGTAGTAGCTTTCGGCATTTTAATATTTTTAATACTATGCATACAACCATCAAAAGTTCCTGAAAATGGTTTAGCATCAGTTCCGATTCTCGTCCACACATAGCTTCTCGCTTCATTATTTGCATCAATATCAGAAACTACATAGACCGTCTTTCCTTTCAGATTATTTCCACCATTGACTATGGTAGCCAGTCCATACAAGTCTGCACTGGTCGCAATGACAAATTCACTTTCGCCTTCTGCAGCATATACATCATACCATGAAATATCCACAGAATCTGCAGCCCCATTATAGGAAGTCGTCATATTCCGGTAGATATAGGTTCCAACCTCTGTGTTGGAAGCGTCTGTAATCGTATACTTTGTGGCAGAAACTGCAGGAACATGATTCACTTCAAGATGTGCATAGCCGCTCGTTTCATCATATGCCACAAAGTTAGCAGGAACTCCATTTGCGGTAAATTCAGCACCTTCTACTGGCTTTTTTGCCATCTGCACCGGAATATAAATCACATTTCGATTCATTCCCTCATTGACTGTTACATATTTGCTAACGCCATAAACATAGGTTCCATCTTGTGTAATCCAATATGGTTTTATCAAATATCCATTTCCAAAGTTGCTATTTTCAATTCGTTCTGTAGCAGAAAAGAAATATTCGGACTCTGTGTTCACTGCCTTTGGACTGTATGTAAATTCGCTCAGGTTGATATCATCTCTTGCGTTAATTTTGGTACCTACCTTCTGACTGCGCATTCTCTTCACGCTGCCATCAGGCGTAACCAGCTCCAATCCAATATTCTTATACTTTAAGGAATCTACGGAAGATACACACCGAAGGATGGTATCTGTAGAGCTTTCAGTTGTGTCTGCCTTTAATTGGCACTTCACACTTAATACTTCCTTTTTCACATATTTTGCATAATAGCTTCCTGTCACAGGTGCTACTGTACTTTCGGAAAGCGCCTTTGTACACGCTTCGTCCGTATACCAGCCTGCAAAAATATATTTTTCCGAGCCTCCATCGCCTGTAAAAGTTGGAGCTTTCAAGTTTCCTGCCTGTCTGTACTCATTGATGTCGGTGTGTAATTCTACTTTGTAAGCAACATCTTTTACCTCTTGAACCGTAACAGTATCGGCTTCTGCACACACTGTGCTATTCTGCATATTCCATGCAAATACAGTGCCGACAAGAAGTAATACCGCAATCAGTCCGGTCGCCGTTTTCCCTAATAAAAAATGCTGTGACTTTTTTTTCATTTTACATTCCTCCTCGTATAATAAGTTTGTAAGCAAGAAAAACAG
>CABQGZ010000627.1 GCA_902463835.1 uncultured Lachnospiraceae bacterium | reverse complement strand
GTCAGGTGAACCTGAAACAGCCGGGAGGTGGCGGCAATGTGGAGGATCTCTGGATCGCGTGCATTGGGCCAAAGGGCGAGACGCAGATTACGCTGGATGAAAATAACCAGTTTGTATTAAAGGATCTGGAGCAGGGCTTTTACACGATTCAGGCGGAGAAAAAGGGATTTTATAAGTTCTCCAAAGGTATCTATCTGAACAGGAACATTGAAACAGATGTGGATATGGAATACGAGATGTTTGCTGTGGAAAGCGGAACCTCCTGGGATTTGGATGGTCAGAATGATATGGAGCTGTTCCAGTGGGGCGGCAGAGGTGCGATCCTTTCCGTGAATTCCTACGACAATTTCTTTATGGAAGGCAATTTCTGGTATGATCCGGAGCAGCCCACCATCGCTAAGGATGATGATCATGTTCAGCAGCGTACGGGCTTTCGTGTGAAGTTTGACAACGGCATGTATCTGAATCCCAATCTTCTGTACGAGGACGGCATTGTGAAGATCCAGTATGGAAAGATCATGGATGACAAATCGCTGTTTAACTGGAACACCGTTTACACATTGACGGAGAGCGAGATCGCAAAATACAAAAACCGCGGAGGAATCCGGTTTGGTGTGATGCGGGATGGCCAGTATGTGCTGCTGTACCTGGACGGCAAGGTGGTGCGCATAGATGATCTGGGCGATGAGTATAAGAGCTGCAAGGCTCAGGCCGGCTTCGAGTCGTTTTCCACCGCTTCTTATACAATAAAATACAAATTTGACTATCTCGGAGTGAAAGCACCCGACGAGCTGATCCATGCCACCAACCTGGAGGAAGGCAGGATCGCGCTTCCTTTTGGTGGTACTGGCGAGTTCCTGCTTCCGGGAAAATATGCAGCTATGAACCTTGTGCTGAAGGCGATGGATCACCCGGATGGACAGGGTGACCCGCGGACGGACGTGTTGTTGAATTTTGATAACGGAAAAGCAATCTCCTTCGGCATTGCCGCGAATCTGGAGGGCAATATTGTTGTACAGTCCACGGATGCCGGGCTGAATGCATGGAGAGCGTATGGAGAGCTGACAGCAGAGGAAGTTGCACAGTATCGGACCACAGCGGGTGTTCTGTTTCGGGTGGTTCGCGATGGGACGGATTTCTACCTGTATGTGGGAGACCGCCTGGTGAGTGTGGTTGATCTGACTGGATCGATCGAGCCGGGGACGGAGATGACCGTCACGATCCGGCATTGGGATGACATGGGAGCCTGGATCGATATCCCATTTGATATATCACGTGACGTGAACCAGGGGCTTTCCTTCTTCCTGCACGGTCAGGAATGGGAGACGGTCGGAACGGAGCGGGGCGTTCTGACTTCAAAGCCGTGGAGAGACGATGCGATAACAGAGCTCAGGATCCGGAAGCGGTTTGTGGATATTGATCTGACGCTGACGATGAAAGAGACAAATTATCCCAACGAGAACCGGAATGACATATTCTTCCAGTTCACCGGCGGAAAAACCCTTTCCTTCGGTATCAATTCACTGAGAGACGGAGGCGGCGTGAGGATCCAGTCCACCGATGACAGTATTTTCGGCTGGGACGTCCACAGTACGCTGAGCAGCGAGAAGGCAGAGAAATTCCGGAAGGAAGGCGTAGATCTAAGAGTCGTCCGGAAGGGCACGATGTTCTATCTGCTGCTGGATGGCAGAATGGTCAACAGCTACGACCTTTCCAGCTACATCGGGGCTGCCGAGGAAGCATCCGTAACCATAAGATATTGGGGTGACGGCGGTGAGCGGCATGAGATCCCGTTTGTGCTTTCCGATACGGTTACAGATAAGACGATCGATGACTTAGTGAATCATAACGGGATATTTGTGGACAATCTTAGCTGGGATCTGTCCAGAGAAATGGAGGGCATTGTATCCATTCCGGATGGTGGGGAGGCAGGACATCTTCAGTTCCGGAAGAAATTCACGGATATGGATTTGACCTTAAAGGTACAGGATCACCCGGATGGCAGGGGAGAACCAAGAACGGCTGTGTATGTGACCTTTGACAATGGAGAGGAAGTTCGATTCAGCGTTGTGAATCAGGGGAGACCCTTTGTCCAGACCATGGACGGCACTCTGTTTGTATGGAATGGCTGGGGCGATCTGAAAGCGGAAGAGGCTGCACAGTATCAGACGGCAGAAGGAATTGATTATCGGATCGTGCGCAAGGGAACTATTTTTTATCAGTTTATCGGAGATCGTCTGGTGGCAACCCATGACCTGAGCGATCATATTAAGGCGGATACGGCGGCAACGGTGAGCATCTGGCACTGGGGGGATGAGGGTGTAAGGATCAATATCCCGTTCGTCTCCCAGGATCCTGTTGCGGACACGAAAGTTACGATTGAAGGAGCGGAAAATGGCTCCGTGACAAGTGAGAAGCGCGTATATAGCTTCGGTGAGAGCATTGTGCTGAATATTCTGCCTGACAAAGAATACCGGTTGAAGAAGCTTACGGTTAACGGAGAGGAGCGGACTGCGGAGGTAGTGAAAAACAAGCTGTCCCTGACAGCAGCCGGAGAGGATCTGCACGTGACCGCGGAGTTTGAGCGTCCTGAGTTCGCAGAGGTATCCTTCCAGGTTACCGGATACAAGCTGGGCAGAGCCGTATCCCTGGTTGGAGAGGAGCTGAGTTTTACGAACAACGGCGCTACTGTGAAGGCTGTGGTTGGAAACGACGGTATGGTGACCGCGAAGCTTTCTCTGGGCACTTACAAGCTGTCCGCTGAGAAGTATCTGGAAAGCACCATCCAGGTGGAGGCCAGCGGAATTGTAGAAGATGTGACGCTTGCCTATGATCTGTTCCGGATCGATGCGGGAAGCTGGGATCTGAGCAGACAGAACGACGGAGTAGTGACGGTCAACAATGGTGATGGAAATATCTGCTTTACAGATAAGAGGAAGGATATGGATCTGACTGTGAAGGTGCAGGATCACCCGGATGGTACGGGAGAGCCCAGAACAGGAATATTTGTGACCTTTGACAATGGACAGCAGATCCGATTCAGCGTTGTGAATCAGGGGAGACCCTTTGTCCAGACCATGGACGGCACTC
>CABQGZ010000626.1 GCA_902463835.1 uncultured Lachnospiraceae bacterium | reverse complement strand
GTCCGCTCCGGCCGCTTCAGCAGCCCTGGCCTGTTCCACCGTCTTAGCTGTTACTCCGATGATCTTGTCTTGCCCCAGAAGCTTTCTTACTTCCCGGGCTGCCATATCACTCTGCCCCACATGCACGCCGTCTGCATCTATTTTTTTTGCAAGGGCTGCGTTATCGTTGATGAGAAAAGGAACCTGGTACTTCCGGCAAAGCTTCTGTATCTCAATTGCCTCCGCTGCAAAAGCTTCCTCATTCAGATCCTTCTCTCTTAACTGCACCATAGTGACGCCGCCTTTTAAGGCCGCCTCCACCTGCTGTACCAGCGTCTGCGCTCCCAGCCAGGAACGGTCTGTGACCGCGTACAGAACGCAGTCTTCTCGTTTTAATCTCATTCTCTTATCTCCTCATATTCGTGATACGCTGATAAAAGCGTTTCCCGCTATTATAGTACCATGCCGCCAGCAGCTAATTTCCGCATCCCTCTCCCCCGCGTAATTAAACAGTGAAATACACCTGCAAAAAAAGCGCACAACAACCAGAATAAGGCATTGTGCGCACGTAATCAAACAATCTGCTTACAATATTTCCCTACGTTGGCATTATCCAAATCAGGTTACAGGTTAAAGCTTCCGCTTACTCTCAGCCCATCACTATGAGCACCCTTTTTCTTCCACTGGCTCCATTGTATTCCTAGCCGGTATCTTTGTCAAGTATTTTTCTGCGCTTTCCTTACAATCGTGTAACACATCGCCTCGTTGCGCCATCACTCCCAATCTTTGCACACATCCACCCATCCCAACGCCTGGGACAGCTTCTCCAATTCTTCCATGTTCAATTCGATGGCGCTGTTGCTGCTGCCGCAGGCGGGATACACCGTCTTAAACCGGCGGAGGGATTCGTCCAGATAGATTCGGACGCCTTCCTTCACCGCAAACGGACATACGCCGCCGATTGCGTGTCCCACCAGATCAACAACCTCCTCTGGTGTCAGCATCTTGGCTTTGCAGCCGAACTGAGCCTTGTATTTTCCATTGTCGATTCTTGCATCCCCAGCAGCCACAACCATAACCGCATGCTCATCAACCTTAAAGGTCAGAGATTTTGCAATCCGCTTTCCCTCCGTATGAAGCGCCTGGGCTGCCAATTCTACTGTTGCGCTGGATACCTCAAATTCCTGTATCCGCTCCTCCATGCCATATGTCTTCATATATTCCCGTACTAATTCTATTGCCATAATCTTATCACTCCTGTTCTTTTGTATTTCTGATCCATGCTGCTCTATCCATTTTCAGCATCTATTCCATTTTCTATACCAGTACTTATTCCCATCATAAGTTCCTCGCTCTATCCCTGCCCGGTATCGCACTCCAGCTGACAATCACACGGCTCTGCCTCCACAGCTTTCTGGTTGTACTCCTCCGCTTCTTTACATCCCATAGCCTTGTAGAAAGCCTGAGTCTCCTCTGCAGAATGAGATGATATGTAAAGCTTCTTTGCCCCGAAGCTGGCAGCCGTAATACGGGCTGCTTCAAAAAGCCTTCTACCGATTCCGGATCCCCTTTTCTCATAGGATACATGCAAAGACGTCAGCTGAACATACTGATTCTTTGAGCCAAATCGCTCATGTTCAACGGAACAGAAGCCTATAAGCTTTCCTTCCTCATAGGCTCCATATACCTTTCCGCCGGCAGCTATGGTTCCCCTTAAGCATTCCACCAGGTAAATATATTCCTCCGCTCCCCACTGTTCTATAAACGCAATGTCTTTTAATACCCACTGGCCCTCTTCCTTACGCCAGCATCTTGTTACCTGCTGGTAGCGATTGAAGTTCTTGAATAATTCTGATGTTAGACTTTTTGTTGCAATTTCTTTTATTTGTGCTTTCATATGTACATTCCCTTACATATATAAATGATATTTTTTTCCAATCTGGTCAATCTGTTCCTTCATCATCGGACGAAAGCCAATACTTGTCAATGTCCTGCCCACACCATATTCATCGTACTCCTCTGGTACCAATTCTGTATGGCAGTTATCTTTAATCAAAAAGAAATCCTCTCCCTCCACCATTCCCATTTCTTCTGCTTTGATCTTCGCCTTCAAAAGCTGTGATTTATTTGGAGCCTCCAGGATACATTTCGTAAACTCCCCGTCCAGCCATTCTTCATAAAGTTCTTTTCCAAAAGCCATAGATGCCATATAACATTCCTGCACATATCTGGCGTTCTCGCGAATCTGTGCTGCCAAAAAGGCCATAGCGCCATGACAACACTGTGCGGCAAGCTTTCCCGGGGACAAATTGAGATCCTTCCGCACAATAATAATTTGCTTGTACCCCCTCTTTTCCCGACCTGCTCCCTGATAAGGAATCACTTTTGCTTTTACATCCTTTCGCATAATCTTGTACAATGCCTGGAAACAAACGATTCCCAGTTCGCCATTCTGAATCTTTTTCATCCCCTTTTCTGTCAAAAGATTCACTTCCTTTCCGGAGCAATTCACTATGTACAGGTAATCTGTCCAATTGCTGTTGACATCATACTCCATACTTTCCAATTTGACCACACGCTGAATCAGTGAATCGCCATATACCCTGGCGTATCCAAAATTCTCCTGATCAAACCTAGCAACATATTCCCGATATTCTTCCTCTGTGGTAATCCCATCGGCCAGATATTCCTGAATAACCTTCCTGCCTCTCCCCATATCCATATCCGGATACATATCCCCATTGAACTCCAAACTCTCATAGAGCAATTCACTCTCATCAATAAACAGTATCTTTCCTCTTGTCATTTCTTTCCCTCCGCATTTTTTTAGATACAATCATTGTACCCTTATATGGGAGAGTTGTCATTGAATTCAAAATTCAAAACATTCCGCTCTTTATACGTTCTCATGCCGCATATTTTTTCATTTGAAGATAATAACCCAATATCCGCTGCGCCAGCTTTGGATCAAGCTGGCGCTCGGAATCCATCCTTCGGCTGCCAACCAACATATCATCCACTCTAGTTTTGAAAAGCTGACTCAACGCATACAGGTTATCCACACTTGGAATATTTGTCCCCGCCAGCCATCGATATACTGTCTGAACACAAGTC
>CABQGZ010000625.1 GCA_902463835.1 uncultured Lachnospiraceae bacterium | reverse complement strand
ACAAAAGGTAGTTTACTTTACAACTTTAGTATGTTAAAATCTTTGTGGGATAAGACAAATAACAAAGGAGATTGACTGCATGAGCAAGCAAATTAGAACTGAAGCAGTGGATCATTTATTTGAAGCTGTTTTAAGTCTGAAGGATAAAGAGGAGTGTTATACTTTTTTTGAAGATGTATGTACGGTAAACGAATTGCTTTCTTTGTCACAGCGGTTTGAGGTGGCAAGGATGCTGCGGGCCCAGAAGACATACCTGGATATTGCCGAGCGGACGGGAGCCTCCACCGCTACCATAAGCCGTGTGAACCGGTCTCTGAATTACGGCAAGGATGGATACGACATGGTATTTTCCAGAGTGAAATTTGAAGACGAATGATATCTGAGCTGGCAGGGAAAAGTGAATAGTGGCGCAAAAGGTAGGCCTTTTCGGAATTCATTGCAGATGATTTTCCGGGGAGGCTGTTTTTTTATGTAAGTGCGGTTTTGCGGTGCTATGTGCCAGTGGCGAAAGTTTTTTAAAATGACTTGACAATGGCAGACTATTGCAGTAGTATAGACTATAATAGTAGTACGGACTGTTGCAGTAGTGCAGCTTGCAGGAAACAATTGCAGCTACATGCGTATGGAATCGTATTGAAATGAGAAAGAAGGTGTTATCAATGAGCCCAAAATATTTTGACAGTGAGCTTCGGATCATGGAACTGATCTGGGAGCAGGAGCCGGTAAGCGCCAAGGAGGTCAGTCTGCTGGCCGCCCAGCGCATCGGCTGGAACAAGAACACGACCTACACGATTCTGAAAAAGCTTGAGGCAAAGGGATATATCAGGCGGGAGGATCCCGGTTTTATATGTACCTCTCTGGTATCCAGGGATAAGGTCTGTAAAACGGAAACACAAGGCCTGATTGACAGGCTGTTCGGCGGCTCCAGGAAGGCGTTGTTCTCTGCGCTGCTGGAGGACGAGAAGCTGACCGAAGGAGAATTGCAGGAGCTTCGGGACATGATTGAGAAGAGGTGACGGTGTTGCGGGGTGAGATTTTCTATTGGGTGCTGAATATGAGTATCGCAGCTTCTATCGCAGGTATGTTTGTGCTGCTCTTAGGAAAAGTGAAGCGGCTGCCCCGGCGATTTGCCTGTGGATTGTGGGTGATTCCCTTTTTGCGCTTGTGGCTTCCCTTTGGCTTTGCCAGCAAATACAGTGTGATGGGGCTGCTGGAGAAGATGGCGGCCAGGACGGTGGTGGTCTATGATGGAGTGAAGTCCGTTACCGGAATGAATTATATCAGCGGAGCAGACAGTTATTTTCCCATTGTGTATAAGACGCAGCAGCTGAAGATGTTATTTGCAGCGGCCTCCGTTGTCTGGGCTGTGACAGGGCTTGCGATTCTGATTGCGTTCGGTGTAATGTATCACATCACAAAGGCGGAAATGAAGGATGCGGCACCGTTTCAGGATAACATTTTCATTTCGGAGAAAATTACATCTCCGGCTGTATATGGAATCCTTCGTCCCAGAATTGTTCTGCCCAAGAGCTATCAGGGGAAGAATCTGGAACTGATACTTGCCCATGAAAAACTACATATTCGGCATAAGGATAACCTGTGGCGTATCCTGGCGTTTGGAACAGCGGCAGTTCATTGGTTTAATCCCTTTGTCTGGATATTCCTGAAAAGCTTTTTGGAGGGGCTGGAGCTTGCCTGTGACGAACGTGTGCTGGCAAAATGTGGCGAAAGCCAACGAAAGGCATACGCCCTGTCTCTTGTGGAGTGTGCCGCTCATCGGAACGTGTTTGTATCAGCCTTCGGCGGGGCAAAGGTACGTGTCCGTGTGGAAGCCATTCTGTCTTACCGAAAGCTGACTCTGTTTTCAGCCGCAGCCCTTCTTCTGTTCGCCGTGGCTCTGGGCTGTATACTCTTGACAAATGCGGGCTGAGCTGAGACTTTTGGAATCGTGTAATCAGGAAAGTGATATGGAGCAGTTGATTGCGAAATGCTGTACTAGTATAACGTGTAGAGCATGATATATAGAAAAAAGAAAGAGGTTTTGCATATGAAAAAGGAATTCAAAAGATTTTATATTTGGTCCGTGCTTGGAATACTTCTGGCGTCCGTGTATCCAATTTATATGGGAGTGCGGGTGATCACAGATATGGTATCCAATGGTACCGTGATGGGTGAGGACTATCCCAAATATATCATCCCATATACACCGGTGAGCCTGGCAGTACTCCTGGGTGTGCTGTTGATGCCAGCTATATTGAAATACGCAAAAAGATTTGCGCTGTTCGCGGCGTCATTGATGTCGGTGAGCGTCTTTTTCCTATCCGAGCTGCTGCTGGAAAATAAGGTCATTGTCACAGATACTGTAGAGACAACCCTGGAGAGCTGGCAGGTATATATGTGCTATGTACCGCCCCAATCTTACGAGACACGCACCTGGAGGACAGTGGATGTTCTGATCGGTGAATACAGTCCCACCTTCAAGCTTCATTTCTATCTCATTGCCATCGTCCTAATCCTGACGCTACTGAACAGCTTTTATGGCTTTGGAAAAATGATCCTGACCGGCAACAAAAAGAGACAAAAGGCGCTGGTGCTGCAGTCCGTCTCCACACTAATATTTCTTGCACTCTGTATCCTAGCCTGCTTTACCGCCTTTTTCCGGGACGGAGAACTCACCGTAGCCCCGGTCTCCGCGGCCTTGATGAGTATCTTCTTTGTGACCTTCGGCACAACAGCAGGTCTCTATGCAGGCTCCTTCCTGCTGGAAAAGAAGAGACGCCTGGCAATCCTTCTGCCCGCCGCCATATCTGGCGCAGTGGCCCTTGTCATGTACATCGGAGAGCTGTTCCTCCTCAGCGGCCATCTCTACCGATTTGGCACTGGCTTTTTCTTCAACGCTCTGGGCCCAATCGTACTGGCTCCTGTAGATCTGCTCGTCCTGCTGGTATCCGGTGCGCTGTGTGCTCTGTTCATGTCCATATTGACAAAGAAGACTCGCCAACAGAGTAGCCCAAGAGAAAGGGAGAACCCATAACAGACCCTTGCAAGACGTCGGCACTTAGCAAGCGGGCTATGAAAATAGCCTGCGCGCTTAGTGTCCGCT
>CABQGZ010000624.1 GCA_902463835.1 uncultured Lachnospiraceae bacterium | reverse complement strand
ATTTTCAAAATATGAACCTTTGAAATCAAGCTTCCACCCGTCTGTGGGATTGCCGCTCATCTTTGATGTTGCTCCCAGTGTCCAGCCGGTCAGCTCACCCCCAGTTGTCGCTTCCTCCTCCGCGCGAACCGGCGCACGCAATGAAAGTACCATAGTCAACGCCAATACCAGAGATACTACCTTCTTGAATCTCCTCATATCGTTCATCCTCCTAAAAATAAATGTTGTATTGTTACACTTTTTCCGAATAACCACACTTATTCTTGCAAAATTGCTGGCAATTATTGCCCATATATCATCCTCCTATGCCCTTAAAAACAGAAATATTGCAACAATGAACACTTTTACCGCAATTTCCCCTATTGAGTTATTGACTATCTATCGATTAAAATGGAATCATATAAAAACAACAGGAGGTTTTTTATAATGAGGAAACGAACAAAAATAACATTATGCAGCATTCTGTGCTCCGCATTCCTGCTCACCGGTTCCATCCTGCCATCATTTACTTCCACCGCGGCAGGCGACTGCGAAGAATGGTACGCAAGAACAGGACTCATCGACAAGTCCGGCGACAATGAGAACGGTTACACCATCGGGAGCCGCGGCGACAGCGGATACTCCCTGGCTCGCCTGGACAATAAGTTTGATGTGCTGGCGACAGAGATTCAATTTTCTTTTAAGGCTTATCCCACAGACGGCGTATCCAATGAGATGTTGGCCTATATGTCCTTCAGTCTGGATTTTGACGACACAAAGATCCTGCACACCGCAGATGAGAACCGTGAATCCGGTTTGGTGGAGCTTATTCTCTGGCAGAGAGCTAGCGGCGGCTTCAATCTTTCCTTATTCAACGACTTTGAGCATGCTGTTGTCGCCATAGATGAATTTGATTTTGATGCAGTACACACGCTCTCTTTTGCAAAAAAATCAGTGGGAATCTATCTTGTTCTTGATGGTATGCCTTATACTCAACTGGACTTTACGACTTCGCTTGAGAAGCATATGGGCGAAAATGCAGGCAATACTTACTTAGGAGTAGGCGGACTGGACGGCTATGAATTCTCTAACCTGAAGATCAGACCCCTTGAAGTAAAAGAGCCTCCCAAGGATCAAACGCCATCCGATTCTTCCATTGACGGTTCCAACAAGCTGGGCAACGTCGACATCGATAAGGAGCCTGCCAAAGCAGAGCCAGAGCCGGAACCAGTTGAGAAGGCCGGTTTCCAGTTCACACCGCTTACGACTGCACTGATTCTTGGCGGAATCGCCGCTGTCCTGGTGATCGCCATTATAGTCATCGTCCTGGTAAGCAAACGCAAAAAGAAGCCAACTGACAGATCAGCTGACTCCCAATAGAATATAGAAAATGATATTATTACCCACTAGCCAGTATCTTGTTTTTGATACTGGCTAGTGGGCTTTTTCAGCGTAATCAAGCTTTTCGAAGGTCTGCTTCTTTGTTCATGTACCTCAGAACAATCTCTTCATCGGATTCCTCCGGTGACTCAGCAATCAGATTATAAATTGACTGCACTGTTAAGACCTCTTCCTCTAATTCCTCTGACGCTTCTGATGCCGTCTTCCCACGCTCATATTTCTTTCTTACACGTGTGACCAGTCCCCGATTGAAGTTCGCAATCTGTTCTTCCTGCTCCTCCAGCTGCTTTCCCTGCTGCTCCAACTGTTCTTCCTGCTCCTCCAGCTGCTTTCCCTGCTGCTCCAACTGTTCTTCCTGCTCCTCCAGCTGCTTTCCCTGCTCTCTGAGCCGATCTGTCTGCTCATCGATCTGCAGTTGCTGCTGTTCCACCATGTATTGCACCGTATTCTGATCCAATATCCGCAATGCTTCTGAAAACATATTCATTACCTCCTGAGGCCTTTGTACATACTCCTCCATCTCTCGATATATCTCCTCCAGCCATGGAAATTCCTCCGCCAGCTTCTCCGCTTCCTCCACGTCCTCCGTTGCCAGCAGGGACAACCACGCTGCCTGCTCGTTCCTATCTACAGCATACGAGATTTCTTTAAATACGTCAAGGGCTATCAGCCAATATTTTTGCAAAAGTTCCACTTTCAAGCCTGTATCAAAGACTGTCTTCCCCTTATGGATGTACTTCCCCGGTACTTCATGAAAGGGCTTCAGGCTCTTCTCATAGATGACGATCGTATAGACTGATTTTATATCGCTATACTTAAAGTTCTTCCCCTTCTCGCCTTTCACACGGCTATATTGACGCATCACCAGGTCGCTGGAGTAACAGCTCATCCGCTCCCCCGGGAACAGATACGGTGATTTTTGGACCTCCACATTACAAAGAGCTCCATTCTCTAATTCCACCAGAATATCCATGATCAACAGTGCCGTCCCGGCCATCAGACTGTCCTCCTGTGGCAGGATCTGGATCACCTTTACTTTTTCATCGAGAATACTGCTCAAAAATCGCGACAGCCGATCGGAATGGACATCCGGATGAAAGCTGCATTTAAAAAACGGATCATAGGTAAGGGGCAATGTCTTCTTCCCCATGCAATAATCCATAAATCGCTGCTTCCAGTCTGCGTCCAATTGCGTATATTGCTGGTACAGCCCCGGGGTCTCCTTCAGTCTTTGAACCACCGTCTTTTCCTCTTCTGTAAATGTTGGAACAACCTCTTCCCTTTTTTTCATGCACATATGCACCCCTCTCCTTTTCCTTTGAAAAATATTCGTTTGATACTGCTGCAATTATCTTTTCGGAATAAGCGGTGTGACACCACCAGATACTTAGACCTTCGTAAGATAGGTACACTGTAGCATGCCAGGCGACAATTTTCAATACTATTTTCAAAAACGGGCTATTTTTGTGAAAACATGACAAATTTCAGAGCTTCATAGCGAAAAAGGAAAGCTCTGGCACTGAGCTTTTCCCAGTACCAGAGCCACTTTGAACCTTTCAGCAATATTCACAAAGAAAGTGTTTTCTTTCTGCTAATAAGTATGCTGCCTATCATTAAAAGACACATACCGCTAACTGCTAGAATTGGCACTGGCCAGTTCAGCTGGCCTGTCTGGGGAAGCTTGGGATCGGTAGGTGTCACCGGTTCTTCCGGCTTTGGGGATT
>CABQGZ010000623.1 GCA_902463835.1 uncultured Lachnospiraceae bacterium | reverse complement strand
TTTACTCTTGAATCTTTATACAAGGCAGGGAATCATCTGACACGAATAGCGAATCATGTAAAGAAGATGATGACGAAGCCATGTATAAAGCTCCTTCTAAAACCCGCCTCTACAATGGAATCAGCATTTCCTTACATAATCATAAAAAAAGTTGGCAGAAAAGTCTTTACGTCTTTTCTGCCAACTTTCATATTCACGCCAGAATAAATGCGGTCGTCAAACCCAGCTTATTTCTTCTGTGCGTCTTTTGCTTTCGTCTGCGCTGCGCGGAGATCAGCGATTGCAGCCTTCAGCTCTTCTACTTCCTGACTAAGAGCACTGATCTTTTTCTCCATAGCAGCTTTGGAAGCCGGTGCATGGCTGCTCTGACCGAGTTTCAGGCTTACACCTGCATTCACCATATTTTCTCCATTGCCGAAGCTTCCACCGACAGAGAACATCGTGTCTTCATTCGGGCGATAGTATGCACCGAGAGCCACGGCACTTGCACCACTGTAGTTGCCATAGCCTGCTGCAAAGTCCCACTTATCCTCCGGGTCAAAATCGAGTGGATGGAGTGCGGCGAGAGCAGCTGCCCCTGCACCGACCTTATTCACACGATTGTCCAGCTTATCGATTGAATTACCAAGAAGCGAAATATTGCTAGCATTATCCTTTACCAGCTGATTTGTCGCATACAGCTGTCCGCCATTCACGGCATCCTTGGAGCCAGCAGTGACTGCGCCTGCTGCTACGCCGGTTACTTTGCCGTCTTTATCAATAGCAACTTTTGAATTGATGACAGTGTTTCCATCCTGCATATAAATGGAAGCGCCTTTACCATTCACCATTCCTGCTACTCCGGAATCACCATACAGCGCGATTTTGGCCGCACCATTGGAAATGATATTACCACTGACGTTGATACCAGCAAGCTGAGCTCCCTTATCTGCAATAATGCGGTCCTTGGTCGCGATAGAGCCAGTTGCCTCAATCGTCCCATTTGTTCCGCTAATGCTGACGTTGTTGCCAGTAAGTTTCCCCAGGAGAACATCATCATTCAGGCCAACTTTATAAATCTTCTGCCCGTTGACTTCTGCTTCTTCTACTTTGATGTTGCTGCCATTGACAACCTTGCTATGCTTGGCCGCTTCGGTTGCTACTGCATGGAGCTGGCTGCCATTTACCGCATCGGTAGAGCCAGCAGTGACTGCGCCTGCTGCTACGCCGGTAATCTTGCCTTCTTTGTCAATCTTTACATTCCCAAGTTTCGCAGATTCAGGACTAATCTGGCTGAAGTGACCCTGATTATCTCCTACAAACAGGGAACCATCTCTCAGGGATGTGTTCTTGTAATAGATTCCATGATTGATTACGACTCCGCCGACTTCGCCTTCGGTTGCGGTTACTTTGCCGTCTTCACTAATCGTTACTTTCCCAAGCTGAGCTCCCTTATCTGCAATAATGTGGTCCTTGGTCGCGATAGAACCAGTTGTCTCAATCGTCCCATTTGTTCCGCTAAGGCTGACGTTGTTGCCAGTAGGTTTCCCCAGGAGAACATTATCATTCAAGCCAACCTTGTTAATCTTCTGCCCGTTGACTTCTGCTTCTTGTACATTGATATTGCTGCCATTGACAACCTTAATGTCCACTGCTTGTGCCTCGCTCATTCCCATAACGCCAGTAAGAGCCAATGCAGCTAAAAAAGCGGCAGCGCATGTACGTGCACGGTTTCCTTTTCCATATCTTTTCGCAATTTTGTAAATCTGATTCATGATACATCCTCTCTTCCCTTTAAATACAGTGTAAAATGATGATCACAGACTCTCTTTCCTAAGAATTAGAAAAAACAACAAAGAGGTACCCCCACCTTTCTTCAGTTTCTCAGCATTCCTTGATTTCTTCAGTTATTTCATGAAGAGCTAACAAAAAAATCTTGATCATATAATAGTGATTAAGGTTTCATGTTTACTCGAAGCCTTAAACTATATATAAATAGTACCTCCCCCCCGAATTTCGTCAATATCTATATATTTTTTTAGGCATAGCAGAAGTTCATAAAAAAGGAAGAATCACCTTTTATCTCCTGCTGCATGATTGCATATTCATTAAAAAGTCAGTATAAGCCATCATTGTTTTGTAATTTTTGGAAAAAACTTATAAAAGCATTGTCAAACTTTACTTTTGTCTCCCTGGATAATACATGTTAAAGAAACACGGAATAAATCGTTGTCGGGTTTTACTCTTGGATTCTTATATATGGCGAGAAATAAAACTGACACGAATAGCGAGCTCTTTAAGGAAGGCTATGACGTCGCCATGTATAAAAATTCCTGTAGAAGCTGACTCTGCGATTGAATCAGCGTTTTCCTTAATTGTTTGAACCATGCAACTGACAACAATCATACATCTATTCCTTTTAGTATCCCTTATGGGTTCGTAGTCAGCTACTATTTCATTCCTGCCATCGCATAGAAATAGTACGCTAGTAGCAAGGCTAGAAGGTCATGTCCTTTATTTAGTTCCATCATTCTTCCAGCCGCTACTTTCATGATGACATATGCAATGAAAGCGACGGAAATGCCATTCGCTCAGAAATATCATCAGAACCAACGCGGTGAGTACCGCTCCCTGCGGCAGACCAGCCTCCGCCATCATGCGCGGAACAACGGCCAGTACATACCCCATCGTAGCGAAAATCGTCAGCCCAGCGATCACCTCCGTACCGATATCTGTATGAAGTTCGCGCAGATGAAATCGATGCTCACTATACAACTAAAAAAACCACCGAGATACTCACTCAGTGGTTTTTACATGCGTTCAAGCGAACTTTATTTTTCTTCTTTCTCTCCGAGCTGTTTTTCCAGACGGCGGATCTTTTTCATCAGCTCCGGCAGGTGCGAGAGTGCAGCCTCGACTCTCCCCCACTGGGCGTGGGTCCTCGCCGGAAAGCCCAGGTAGGTGCCTGGGGTCTTGATGGTGCCGATGATGCCGGTCTTGCCTCCGAAGACGGCATTGTCACAGATGGTGATATGGCCATTCACGCCGGTCTGTCCGGCCATGATGACATGATCGCCGACCTTGGTGCTGCCGGCGATCATGTCATCATGGCCGGACAGACCGGCGTGAAT
>CABQGZ010000622.1 GCA_902463835.1 uncultured Lachnospiraceae bacterium | reverse complement strand
AACAAGGACGCCAGGATCTCCGTGAAGCTGGTATCGGAGGCCGGAGTGGGCACGGTGGCTGCCGGTGTTGCCAAGGCCGGCGCACAGGTGGTTCTGATCTCCGGCTATGACGGTGGAACCGGTGCGGCGCCTCAGAGCTCTATTCACAACGCGGGACTCCCCTGGGAGCTGGGACTGGCGGAGACACATCAGACCCTGATCATGAACGGACTGCGCAACAAGGTGCGCATCGAGACAGACGGTAAGCTCATGAGCGGCCGGGACGTTGCCATTGCGGCACTCTTAGGAGCCGAGGAATTTGGCTTTGCAACGGCGCCCCTTGTGACTCTTGGCTGTGTGATGATGCGCGTCTGCAACCTGGATACCTGCCCGGTGGGAATTGCAACCCAGAATCCGGAGCTTCGGAAGCGCTTTGCCGGAAAGCCGGAGTATGTGATCAATTTCATGCGCTTTGTGGCGGAGGAGCTGCGGGAGTATATGGCGCGTCTCGGCGTGCGCACGGTGGATGAGCTGGTAGGAAGAAGTGATCTTCTGAAGGTGCGTGACAATATCAGCGGCCGGGCCAGCCGCGTGGACTTAAGCCGGATTCTGAACAATCCCTTTGCCTCCCCCAAGGAGAAGGTGACCTTCGATCCCAAGCAGGTCTATGATTTTGAACTGGAGAAGACGGCGGATGAGCGGATTTTACTGCGGCAGCTGAAAACGGCGTTGGAGAATCGGCAGAGGCGTAGCATCGACGTGGAGGTGACCAATACGGATCGCTCCTTTGGAACGATTTTCGGGTCGGAGATCACCAGACGTTATCAGGATACCCTGGACGAAGATACCTTCCTTGTAAAATGTAAGGGAGCCGGCGGACAGAGCTTCGGTGCGTTCATTCCAAAGGGATTGACCCTGGAGCTTACCGGTGACAGCAACGACTATTTCGGCAAGGGACTTTCCGGCGGCAAGCTGGTGGTGTACCCTCCTACAGGTGTGACTTACAAGCAGGACGAGAACATCATCATCGGCAACGTGGCGCTGTACGGCGCTACCAGCGGAAAGGCTTTCATAAACGGCGTGGCAGGAGAGCGGTTCTGCGTCCGCAACTCAGGGGCAAGAGCAGTGGTAGAGGGAGTGGGCGACCACGGCTGCGAGTACATGACTGGAGGCTGCGTGGTGGTGCTGGGGAAGACCGGCAAGAACTTTGCAGCAGGCATGAGCGGCGGTATCGCCTATGTGCTGGATGAGGACAGTGATCTCTACACCAGAGTGAACAAAGAAATGGTATTTACCGAAGAGGTTACAAATAAATATGACGTACTGGAGTTAAAGGGAATGATAGGAGAGCATGTTGCTCTGACCAATTCCGCGAAGGGAAAAGAGATTCTTGACAATTTTGGCGAGTATCTGCCCAAATTCAAGAAGATCATCCCATACGATTACAACCGTATGATGATGGCGATCGTGCAGATGGAGGAGAAGGGCTTGAGCTCCGAACAGGCACAGATTGAAGCATTTTACGCAAATAAGGGACAGTAGGAGGGGAAAAATCATGGGAAAACCAACAGGATTTATGGAATATGAAAGACAGACCAGCAGGACGGTGGAACCGAAGGAGCGCATCAGGAACTACAATGAGTTTCACATTCCCCTTTCGAAAGAAAAACAGCAGATACAGGGAGCGCGCTGCATGGAGTGCGGCGTTCCCTTCTGCCAGTCCGGCGTGACGCTGATGGGCATGACCACCGGCTGTCCGCTGCACAATCTGATTCCGGAGTGGAATGACCTTGTGTACACCGGCAACTGGGAGCAGGCTTTTAATCGTTTGAAGAAGACAAATAATTTTCCGGAATTTACCGCCCGGGTATGTCCTGCACCTTGCGAGGCGGCCTGCACCTGCGGTCTCCACGGAGATCCGGTTTCCGTCAAGGAAAATGAATACGGAATCATTGAAAATGCTTATAAGATGGGATATGCTGATCCGAAGCCTCCAAAGGTGCGGACTGGCAAGAAGGTGGCTGTGATCGGTTCCGGTCCCTCCGGACTGGCGGCGGCGGATCAGCTGAACAAGCGGGGGCACAATGTGACGGTCTACGAGCGGGAGAATCGTATCGGAGGACTCCTGATGTATGGTATTCCGAATATGAAGCTGGAAAAGCACATCATCGACCGGAAGGTGGAGGTGATGAAGAAAGAGGGCGTGGAATTTATCACCGACGTCAACGTGGGAAAAGATATCAAGGCAGCAAAGCTTTTGAAGGAGTATGACCGGGTGATCTTAGCCTGCGGATCCTCCAATCCCAGAGATATCAAGGCGCCCGGCAGGGATGCGGAAGGGATATACTTCGCGGTAGATTTTTTGAAATCCACCACAAAGAGTCTTTTGAATTCAGATCTCAAGGACAAAAATTATATTTCGGCCAAGGGAAAGCATGTGGTGATCATTGGCGGAGGCGATACCGGGAACGACTGTGTAGGAACCAGTATCCGCCACGGAGCAGCCAGTGTGACCCAGCTTGAAATGATGCCAAAGCAGCCGGATAAACGCACGGACAGCAATCCATGGCCGGAGTGGCCCAAGGTCTGCAAGACGGACTACGGCCAGGAGGAGGCCATCGCTCTCTTTGGTCATGATCCCAGGATCTATGAGACCACAGTGAAGGAATTTTTGAAGGATAAGAACGGAAAATTAAGCGGTGTGAAGACCGTAAAGCTTCAGTGGAAGAAGGATGAAGCCACCGGGCGCATGAGCATGTCCGAAGTGGAGGGCAGTGAGCAGGTGCTAAAAGCGGAGCTGGTGCTGATCGCGGCGGGATTTTTGGGCAGCGAGAAGTATGTGACGGAGGCCTTCGGTGTGACGGTGAATGAGCGCACCAATGTGGCCACAGCTGCGGAAGGCTATAAGACCAATGTGGAGAACGTCTTTGTGACGGGCGATATGCATCGGGGACAATCCCTGGTGGTCTGGGCCATCCGTGAGGGCAGGGAGGCTGCCATGGAGGTGGATGAGAGCCTGATGGGGTATACGAATCTCAGAGGAAACTAAGGGCTTGCTTTTTTGAGCGCAAAGGGTTATACTTTGGAATGAAGAAAAAACAAAAGAGGATGTAAAAAATGATGTATGTATTA
>CABQGZ010000621.1 GCA_902463835.1 uncultured Lachnospiraceae bacterium | reverse complement strand
GGCGTATTCATATCGATCAGCATGGTCTTCCCGTCGGGCGTAATCAGAAGCTGCGCATCTCCTGCATGGGATACCGAGGTATCCGTGGGATAGTCATTGCTCACCCGCATGACATACAACGCCAGCTTTCCTTCCGTAAGGCTCCGATTCCAGAGCTTATCGCCATAAGTCTCCGGTTCCTCAACCTCTTCTCCCTCAAGATTCTCTCCGGACTCCTCGCTGCCGGCCGCACCTTCATTGGACTCTGGCTGCTTTGGATCTGTCCCGGAATCTCCTGCGACGCTCTGACAGCCTGTCAGTACAAGCACGCAAGCCAGCAGCAATGCCGGCAGCGCGTGTAATATTTTTTGGGAAATCATCCTTCGAACCTCCTTCATTATTTACGGAGTGCCTGAATCTCCAAAGCCTCGTCGATGGAATCTATGGCTGACTGTATGAACTCATCGTAGTTCCCGGAAGGGTTCAGCGCCACGTCGGAATACAGGCTGCTGCATGCCGACATCAATGCGTTGGGAATGCTTGTATAGGGTCCCCGAAGATCTGCATCGCTGTTCAAAAGCATGTCCTTTACTTTGGCGGACGCCGGGAAATTTGTGGTCATCCAGGCCTGATAATCCTCCTGATTGTATCCTTCCTCCGTATATGGAACATATCCGGTAGATTGTGCAAAGTAGGACTGGTTCTCCGGCTTGCAAAGGAATTTGACCAGCTCATATGCTCCCTGCATCTCCTCCTCGTCGCCTGTGTTACAGATATAATTGCCAGTACCTTCACTCAAGGCCTGACCGGCATACTTGCCGTTGGCATCCACCGGAAGAGAAGGAACAAACGTGAACTCAAAGGATGGCTTCCGCAATAAGATTTTCTGGGCATAAGAATTTGTGGCATAGAAAAATCCCAGGTTCCCATTTACAAACTGCGGTACCTTCTCTCCGTTGGTGTCGGATCCATAAGTGAGCGCAACATGATTCTTATAAAGATTTCCGTAAATCTCCATATTCTTATTTAATACCTCGGCAGTCTCTCCTTCGCCAAGCACACACTTTTCAGCCTCTCCTGCGTAACCGTTATCCGCGTCTACGATATCAACGCCCTGCAGTGTCAATGTATCGTAGAGGTCCACGCCGTTTCCGCCAAAAACGATTCCATAATCCGCCAGCCCTTTGGTCTTGATGGCTGTGGCAGCTTCCGCCAGTATCTCAAAATTTGTAATCTGGTCCGCAGAATAGCCCGCTTCGGTAAGCAGATCAAGATTGATAAACCATCCTGCGCAGCTCACGCCAAGGGGCGCACCGATCATGTTGCCATTCAGGTCGGAATAGCTTGTCCGCACCACGGCATAGATATCCTCATACCATTTGTCTGTGTCAGCATCCAGAAATTGCTGTAACGGTGCAATGAAGCTTCCGCTTGCAAAGTATCCTGTGGTGATGGGGGTTCCGGAAAACAGCGACGGGAGATTCGCCTGCTTTGTGGACGCAAGCTTTGTACGGATTTCCGCCGCGCTTCCCTGATTTAGCATGGTCACATGATATTTGTCCTGGCTGGTGTTGAACTTGTCCAGCATCACATTGATGTATTCCATGTTTTCCTGGGAGTAAGAAGTCCACCAGGTAAGCTCAACCTTTCCGCTCTTCACGTTTTCATCTCCTGATCCCGCATCCCCTCCGCATGCGCAAAGACCAAGGCACATGGCTGCTGCCAATAACAGGCTCACCAACTTTTTCATTTTCTTCATTGCTATTTCCTCCTTAGATAGTAGTGTGTATCGTACTTATATGGATAAACGCTGTATATATCAGCTCTTTACAGCCCCTGCTGTCATTCCCTTGATGATGTACTCCTGACCGAACAAAAAGGCGACGATGGGGATGATCATACATAATACCGCTCCTGCAAGAATCTCTCCGTACCGCAGAGAATCGGATAACATTAAGGTTGCCATACCGATCTGTACCGTACGCATGCCGTCCTCACTGGTAACCAGCATTGGCCAAAAATAGGCGTTATAGATGTGTATAAACGAATTGATCGCCATGGCCGATATCACCGGTGTTGAAAGGGGAAGGACTACCTGAAAGAAATATTTCATCTCCTTACAGCCATCCACTCTTGCCGCTTCCCAGAGTTCCTTTGGCAGAGACTTCATATTCTGGCGCAGCATGAAGATACCTGTCACTCCCACCAACGATGTGATCGTCATACCGATATAAGTATTCATCAGTCCAAAATTCTGGATGGTCATGTAATTGGATATGATAACAACCTCACCAGGTATCATCATGGAAGCCAGATACACAGAGAAAAGAAGATTCTTTCCCGGATAATCAAAAAACGCAAAGGAATATGCCGCAAGGCTGGCGAATATTACCTGACATGGGATACATATCAGCATCATGATGCCGGTGTTTAGCAGGTATCTGAGAACCGGAATATTTTTCAGCACATATTTGTAATGCTCCAGGGTTGGATTCCCGGTTATTAAATGTAACGGGATCGTCCCAATCTCTTCATTGGGCTGAATACTAAATAAAACTGCAAGGATGATGGGACAGATATACACAACACCCAGCAATATTTTTAATGTGAGGGAGATTCTTGCCTTCGTCTTTCTCATTGATAATGCACCATCCTTTTCTCAAATAAAAACTGTATTCTTGTCGTAACAAAGATTATTACAAACAATACGATGGCCAGACAGCATGCATATTCAAACTGGCTCTGTTTCATAGCTCTGTTGTAAACTTCAAAGACCAGGATACTTGTGTCCTTGCCTGGTCCGCCGTTGGTCAACAGCTTAATCTGCGCAAAGGCTTTAAATGCATTTACGATATTGAGGAATAATACGAAAAAGATCTGCGGCGACGCCATCGGGATCATGATCTTCCATGTTCTTACCAGCGCATTCGCCCCGTCAATTCTCGCCGCCTCGATCAAATCTTCCGGCACATTGCGAAATCCCACCAGAAGGAATATGTAGCTGGAAGCTACATGAGCCCACGCGGTCACCAACGCCACTGCGAAAAGCGCTGTCTTGGGATCTCGAAGCCATGATACATTGGTTCCAAGCACCTGGTTTAAAAGACCGCCGTTTTGCCGGTAGATAAAGAT
>CABQGZ010000620.1 GCA_902463835.1 uncultured Lachnospiraceae bacterium | reverse complement strand
CTGCGACTAAGCTGGGGTATTATGATGACACGGCTAAATATGGGCTGCAGCTTGCAGAAGTCGCTATCTTTGGTACTGCTAATATTGCGCCGAAAGCCACGATAGAGGCAGAGACGCCTTGGTGGATTATTAGTGCTGGGAGGTGGGAACTTTGTCCGGATGTGCTTAAAGATGGTTTTACTGACGCAGATCACGGCTTTTATACATCAGATGAGGCTTCGGATGCGAACACAAATAAAACAATAGAATTCAAGTTTTCTGCTGATTATAATATGACCGGTGTGGTTTTATATCCTCGGGACCAAAATCACCACAATGGGTTCCCGGAAGAATTTAAAATCGAGATTTATGATGGAAATACATGGAAGGAAGTTGCAACAGGAGGCAGTGTTGCAGACGCTAACGGATGGGTAAGTAAACCGGAGATGGTATCATTTGAGCCTACATGCGGCAGTCGGTTAAAAATAACTGCGACTAAGCTGGGGTATTATGATGACACGGCTAAATATGGGCTGCAGCTTGCCGAAGTAGACATTTTTGGTACGGAGGTTCCGGCTTCAGAGGTCTATTATAATCTGGATACCCAAGGAGATTACAGAGTTTTCGGTAAGATCCTTGCAAAAGATGGAAAGGTATATGAAAACGAGGACTATATCATTGTTTCCGGCGATTATACCGCCTCCAGTGTTGTAAACAAAAAAGCGGTTGTTCAGAAGATTTATATTTGGAAAACGGGCGATACACATCCGGATAACAATCTGGACGTTCGCGATCTGGTTGCACTCAAAAAAGCTGCTTTGGGTCAAACGCTTACCACAAAGTCGGGAATGAAGGCGTGCGATATGAACGGGGACGGTGCATATAACGATGCGGATGTTGCTGTTCTGCGAAGGAAAATATTAAGTGAAAGCAAACCAACTCCTTTGACCATTTAAATGGGTGAGCCTTTGGTACGTCTTTAACGTCAAGAGGACGGGACAAAGATAGACCGATTTATCATTCTGAAGGAGGTATTGATTGTGAAGATATTTAAAAAAGCAGTCTCGGTCTGGGGAGAAAATCTGGAAAATGAAATGCATATGCGTCTGCAGTTCAAAGCAAGCTGTCAGATACAGGAGGGGGATTCCTGCGTCCTATATCTTGCAACGTCAGGCATTTATCATGTCTGGGTGAACGGGGAGTTCGTCTCCTATGGACCGGCGAGAGCGGGAAAAGGACATTTCTGCGTGGATGAACTGAAGCTTGACCAATGGACGAAGGCCGGGAAAAATGTGGTGGTGATTGAGGTGTGCGGGTATGCTTCTACCAGTTTTTACCTCCAGAAACAGCCGTCTTTCCTGACAGCAGAGCTGACGGTACAGGGGAAACCTGTGCGGTGGACAGGGGAACATTTTACGGCAAGAATCAATCCGGAATATATCCGTAAGACGCCAAGATACAGTTATCAGCGTCCCATGGTGGAAGCTTACCGGATTTTGGGCGATGACACGTATGTTACGGATGCTGCAGAGGGGAATGTGCCGCTTGCAGAGGCGCCCGGCGGCATCTACCAGGAAAGAAAAGCACCCTACCCCCAGTTTGAGAAAATAGCGGCGGAGGAGATGGAAGCCGGAGTCATAAGAGAGCAGGAGGTGGAAGCTGCTTACCGGGATCGCTCCATTGTGGGCGTAGGCGCTGCGCTCAGCGGATTTCCCCTGGAAGAATTAGAGCTGCTGGCGACGGATGAGTACCAGAAAATGAATTTCATACAGGAATCCGGGCTGCGTCACGGCCTGTTGTCTGCCAACAGTTATGGATTGTATCGATTCCCATACAACGCTACGGGAATGGTGACACTGCAGGTGAACTGTAAAAGTAAAACGACATTATATGTGATCTTTGATGAGATCCTTACGGATGGAAAGGTACAATTCCTTCGAAGCGGCTGTGCAAATATCATCAAATATGAACTTCCCCAGGGGATGCATCATCTGCAGCTTTTTGAAGTCTATACCATGAAGTATGTGCAATTAGCAGTGACGGAAGGACAATGTGAAGTCTGCCATCTTGGCATGACGGAGTATAAGCATCCGCCCGTGGAATATGATACTTCCCGCTTTTCGCTGGAGCTTCGCAGGATAGCGGATGCAGCCATCGAGAGTTTTCGACAGAACAGTGTGGATATATTTACGGATTGTCCCTCCAGGGAACGAGCGGGGTGGCTTTGCGACAGCTTCTTTCTGGCGCGGGCGGAACGCTGCCTGACGGGAGACAACGTGGTGGAGAGATGCTTCCTGGAGAACTTTCTTTGTGAAGAAAATTATGAGGGTATACCGGAAAATATGCTGCCGATGTGCTATCCGGCCGATCACTTGGCCGGAGAGTTCATTCCGAACTGGGCCTTGTGGCTGGTAATCGAATTGGATGATTACTATAAGAGAACCGGAGACGGGGAATTGCCGCAGCGGTTCAAGGATAAGATAGAGAGACTATTTTCGTACTTTGTCGATTTTGAGAACCCAGACGGATTGCTGGAGAGGCTGGACGGATGGGTTTTTGTAGAGTGGTCCAGGGCAAATGAACTGGTGCAGGATGTAAATTACCCTTCCAATATGCTTTATTATGGGGCACTGCAGGCGGCGGGAAGATTATTTGACAGATCGGATCTTCTGGAAAAGGCGGAGAAGATAAAAGAGAAGATCCGGGAGCAGTCCTTTGACGGAAGGTTTTTCTCGGATAACGCGGTGAGAAAAGACGGTGTTCTTCAGGTAACCGGAGAATGCACGGAGGTATGCCAGTATTATGCCTTTTTCTTTGGCATAGCCACAAAAGAGGACGATCCAGAGTTGTACCAAAGGCTTTTGGAGGAGTTTGGACCAGAGCGGGATGTAAAAAATACTTATCCGAATGTATATCAGGCAAATGCGTTCATTGGGAATTATCTGCGATTGGATATTCTCATGCAATATAAGGAATATAAGCGGGTAAAAGAGGATATTGCAGGGTATTTTGGCTATATGGCGGAACGTACCGGGACCTTATGGGAGAATACAGGCAGCGTTGCCAGCTGTAATCACGGCTTTGCATCTTATGTCATATGCTGGCTGGATGAAATAGTGAAAATGGCCTATAT
>CABQGZ010000619.1 GCA_902463835.1 uncultured Lachnospiraceae bacterium | reverse complement strand
GGTTCTTGGTGCCCTCACTGGTGAGCATCGTGCGACCGGGACGGTCGAGAGGGTCTGGGAACGCAATGGGACCTTCGGAAAAGGTGTAGGAGTAGCCGGTCTTGGAAGTGCGCTCGATGGTCTTGGCACCCTTCATGTACTTCCACTTTTCCAGATCCTCGTCCTCGATGAAGAAGCTCTTGTCGATATCGCCGTTGACAACGATCTCGCCAAGCAGCATCGGCTCCTTGCCGTTCGGGACGGCTTCCAGAGAGAAAATCTTACCGTTGCACAGCACACCGCTGTTGTAGAAAGCGGCTCTGAAGCGGTTCGTTACATCAACAGTGTCGGTATATTCATTGAAATCGACGGTGGTCACTTTCTTGGGGTCTGCGACCTCAGAATGCACCGGGAACGCATGGGCAAAGAAGCCCTCCTGCATCAGCCAGACACGGCCGTCCTTTGTGTCCTCAGAGAAACACGAGGTCATACGCTCGTACTGCTTGGTGGTGTTCTTGAATGCAAAGATGAAGGTGCGCCGTCTGCGCTGGACGCAGCCATAGTCTGCGGCATTGATCACACGCCATTCGATGCCATAGCCTTCTTCCTGCAAGCACTTCAGGATGATGCCAAAATCACGGCCCCGCTGAGATGCGGGAGATTTCAACAGACGATCCACATTCTCCAGCAGAACATAGCTTGGGTGATTCTTCTGGATGATTTTATAAATCGACCACCAGAGAACGCCCTTCTTGCCTTCGATGCCTTTGGCACCGGTGCTGGCAACAGAGTAGTCCTGACAGGGAAAGCCACCCACCAGAAGGTCGTGCGGCGGCACTTGGTCTATCACGGTGGCGATATCTGCATTCACACAGTGGGAATCCTCGCCAAAATTTTTGTCGTAGCACTTATAAGCCCATTGACCAGCTTGGCCGGGTTCCCATTGGTTTGCCCAAATCGTCTTAAATCTTTCGGAACAACGCTCTAATCCAACGCGGAAACCGCCGACGCCGGCAAATAGCTCCACAACACGAATATCGCTATTTGCTGACACTTTCATAACACCCCATTCTGTGATATACTTAAACTTAAGTATACACTTTTTTGAGGAAAAGATCAACCACTTTTTGTGATTTTGACCGTTTTCTCACCATTATTATAGCAAAAACCTACCGAGGGATCAACCCCTAAAATTGGAGGGTAAATCATGGAGCAGCGGAAGTACAAAACGAAGGCGGAAGTCCTCGCCCGTGGGCAGGAAGCAGTAGGTAAAACGCTGGGCGAGATCGACAAGACTGGGCGCATCGCAACAGGCAAAGGTGCTATCGGTACCGTTGTGGAGGAAAGTTGGTTTGGGTATAAGCCCAATAGCAACCCGGCTCCCGATTTTGAGGAAGCGGGCGTTGAATTGAAGGTGACGCCCTATCGACAGACCCCTCGTGGCATTCAGGCCAAGGAGCGGTTGGTCTGCGATATGCTGAACTATGATGAGGAATACTACAAGACCTTCGAGACCAGTGCATTCTGGGTGAAGTGTGCTTGTATGCTGCTGATGTCCTATGAGCACCGGGATGGGGTGCCCAAGGTCGACTTTACGATCGACAAGGCAGTGCTGTTCCAGTTCCCGGACGAGGATCTGGAGGTCATCCGCAATGACTGGAAGATCCTGATGGACAAGATCAAGGCAGGACAGGCACACCTGATCAGTGAGGGCGATACCATGTATCTGGCAGCGTGTCCGAAAGGCCGCAACTCGCAGGATACCCGGTCGCAGCCGTTCAGCCCTATCCCGGCCATGAAGCGGGCGTACTCGCTGAAGTCCAGCTACATGACGCAGATCCTACGGCGGTACATCTTCGGGGACGAACCCTGCGAGAAGATCATCAAAGACCCGGCAGCGTTAAGAACGACCAGCTTTGAGGACTGGTTCATCGCAAAAGTCCGGCCTTATGTGGGAATGAGCAGGACGGAACTTAAGGCGCGGCTGGGCGTGGAAACGAATGCCAAGAACCTCAACGAGCTTTTAGTGGCAGCGATGCTTGGCGTGAAAGGGCATCTGTCGAACACAGAGGAATTCCAAAAGGCAGGCATCCAACTCAAGACCATCGCCATTGAACCGAATGGCAGTATAAAAGAGAGTATGTCTTTCCCTGTGATGAACTTCTGTGCAATGATGAACGAAACATGGGAAGAGTCTGCGCTCTATGACCTTCTTGCACCGACCAAATTCCTGTTCATCATCTTCCAAAAGTCGAGGGACGGCGAGTGCTACTTCCAGAGGGTGAAATTTTGGAATATCCCGGCAGAGGATCTGGAAGAGGTGCATCATGTGTGGCAGCGTACGGTCGATACCCTGCGGGAGGGCGTTCACATCTGGAAAGATGCCAGCGGGCGGAACCGCAATAACTTGCCCAAGGCATCGGAAAGCCGTGTGGCTCACGTCCGTCCCCATGGAAAGGACAGCATGGACACGGCTCCCCTGCCTACGGGTGGTTCTATGACGAAGCAGTGCTTCTGGCTGAACAATTCGTATGTAGCAAAACAAATTGGAAAGGAATAAAATATGCCGCCGATTTTAAACCAAGATATTCGAGAAAGAGTACGTACTACCATTTCTAAAAGAGCACCACAAAATACAACAAAACAGATAAAATTAGAAAATATTGAGAACTTCAATAATCTTTCAAGAGAAGGACTCGAAAACGGGAATATTGAAAGGCGAATACTATTATATGAAACGCATTCTCATGAAAAAGTATATATGCAATATCCCGGAATTGAGAGTAAAAGAAATGGGCAACGTAATTTTTTGTTAGACGCACGTCCGATTATACAAAAGTCTGACGGTGAGATTGTGCCAGATATGAATTTTGGTCGGATTTGGGATATCATCGACAGAATCGGACAAGGGCATCAAGCAAATCTCGATGTATTAGCTGTTCTTTTTTTAAGAATAGCATATATGATTGGATATCGACATAACGATACAGAATATTTGAGCGAAACCATAAATGTTATAACAGGCGAAGTAATCGAATCGAGCATGACACGCTTTTGTTGGAATTCACTTATTCTTGACCCGGATGTTGTAGAAACCCTTGGTGATAGTTTTGGATTGTTGGGAGGTGTTTCAC
>CABQGZ010000618.1 GCA_902463835.1 uncultured Lachnospiraceae bacterium | reverse complement strand
ATGCTCCCGACATTTATGCCGGTATCATCCAGCAGCAAAAAAGAGCACCAGCCGCAGCCGGTGCTCTCAGGGCAAAAAGAAAAGCCAGCAGGCAAAACGCCTGCTGGCCTCGGTTCAGTATTTACTTGTTCCAGTGTATAAAGTCTACGGTTTTCGCTTTTGCCCCGTACAACTCAAAATTTTTATAGCCATCGTCCACATAGAGCATCAGAGTATATCTGTCATACAAGCTGCCAAGGTCATCACTGCCGGGCTGTTTATAATAGTCATTCGCCCAACTTGCCTGAGCCGCCAGATACCGGGCCACATCTTCGCCGGCCATCTTTGCGGTGTCCTCAGTCACAGCAGACGGAACCTGAACAACAATATCAATTTCGTCTTTGTCCACCTTAATGGTAACATCCTTGATATAGTCGTACTTACACATATCTTTTTCCGCGGACGTAATGATGGATTCTCCATCAAACGTCAGCTCGGAGACATCAAGAGTGAATCCGGAGGAGCTGGAAGAGGAAGCAGCAGATTCAGAGGTCGTGCTGCTGTCACTGTGCTTCTCAGCAATAGAATCTAGCTGATCTTCAAACTCATCTTCGGCAGCAGCAACGGACGCGGCGGTTTCGCTTTCGGCTTCCTCGAAGGTTTTAGACGCTTTGGAGATAAGCTCATCGGTTTCGTAGCTATACACATCAACCAGTCCTGCGGAATCTTCACAGATATAATAGAAGTGGTTGTTTTCTACATTCTTAACGCTCACGACTTTCCATTCGCAATCCTGTCCTGTTTTAAGTCTCATGAGGTTTATAATCAACTTTTTTGCAGATAACGGGGCGTAGAGGTCAATGGATGTAGAAAGTTCACTGTCTTCCAGATTTCCAAACGTAAAATTTATGCGGCCGTATACTCCTATGCCGCCAAGAACATCTGCGGCTTTATTGACAGCTTGGTCTGTGTCGTACAGTTCTTCCCCCTGAGCTTGTGAGACCAGCTCAAACCCTTCAGGCAGCTCAACTGCTACGGATTCAGTAGCAGAGCTTGAAGGTTCCTCAACGCCACCAAGCGCAATAATCATCAAAAACGAAGCGATAACGGCAATGGCAAGCAGTAGCATGGTTCCTTTTTTCATTCTCATGATTTTTACCCCCATTATTTTTTGGTAAGTTCAGTATATCAGGGTGCAGCAGTCTTTTCAACAAAAAATGGAAACCAGCTTTCGCCAGTTCCCATCATCATCAAAACATGGTTGTCTGCCCAGAATCCTCCGGGGCCTTAGAGGGAGGCTTTTCGGATCTGGGCTTGTAGATACGGGTTTGGGTCAAAACATCAATTTCGCAGAACTGGAAGCCCTTGCAGTGATTCAGCCGCCGCAAGGCCGGGCCTTCCAGCATCTCGTCTTTGTAGCTGCAATAGGCCAGCTCGTCATCGTTCAGACAGGCGTTGCAGCAGTACCGGCAATATTGTTTCATCCTTCAGCTCCTCCACATAGCACCAGCTTTGGGGCGGGCGGTGCAACGAGCAATATCCATTCAGGCCGCAGGTCGGCGGTACCATCCTATCGCCAGAAGGCTCATAATACTTGCAATCCTCATTCCCGCAGACGCTTGTTCCGAACAGACTACTAAAGCCATGTTTGGAGAAGCAAGACAGCGGCTTTGGATTGTCATAAATTTTCAGGTCGGAGATATGCCACGCAAACAGCTCAGGCGCAGATTTTCCGTAGGCGTTCAGTTCAGCCTCACGGACGCAAGAGTTTTTGACGGCCAGTGCAGCAGCAACCATATCATCATGTCTAAGCTCAATAAGCGAACTATACACATTGGGCGAAAGATAGCAATAATCGAAATTATCACCAGCACCATGCCGCTGAACAACATCCACCTTGCTGCAAGTAAACTCGCCAATGACACGGCCAAGTCTTTTTAGATATTTCCATCGGTTCCATTCATCCTTGTTCCAAATGAGGATGTCGGTAAAAAGGTTACCGCTCCATGTCGCAGTACAATAGATATAAACCTTGAAAGGTTCCAGCATCAATGCCGGCCTTGTTTTGCGAATTTCCACAGTCTTTTCGCCGCTGAGAATCTTCTTACACCATTCGGGCCGGATGCTCATCAACACAGCTTTCACACTCGCACCTCCAATCAGTAATATTCGATCTCCACCAGAGATGTGGACACCAGCTCAAAGCGGCCATCTGACCGAGGGATGCGGAGCAGCTGACACTCACGCTCAGCAGATAGCTGGTCAGGTAGCAGATCGCCGAAGTCATCCACGGTGATGGTATACTTCGGATATCGCCGGGCTGCGTATGTTCCATCTTCAATGGCAGGAGAATAGACGGTGACGTGGTAACAGGGGTGGTCAGCAGTTCCAGCCTCAGCAGAGGTGGAACCACAGGCCGTAGCCCAGAGCGTCGTCAGGGTCAGCAGCACAACGGCCACAGCAAAACAAGAGAATCTCTTTTTCATCGGTCAGAACCTCCATCCTTTCACATTCTCGCCGCTGGTAATAGCGATGTCGTACTCTGCATCGAAGTCCTCAGCAGTCACACCATATCGGGCAAATTCGGATACAAATACTTCTTTGCCGCGCTCATAAGCCTGAGTGCTATCCTTTGCATAAAACACATAGCAGGCAGCACAGACGCTGTTTTTGTTCTCAGGCTTCGGCAGGATAAGAGCCTTGTACTTTTTCAGGCCAGCATCTCCCAGAGCCTTCAGCGTGGCCATCCGCTCTGCGTACAGGTCATCGAGTTCATCGTCTACGATGGGAGAAAATCGGTGGCCCTTGGTGTGGGCGTATGCCTGCTCGTCTTTCCTCAGGGCAGCAATGTCGCGGTCAATCTCCTCCAGAGTCCGCATTGCCCTTGCCTCCATTTCTGAGCTTTTCCTCCAGCTTATTCAGGTCGAAGCGGTCAAAACATCCATGCTGCACAAGAGCGTTTGCCGTGTGCGTCACACAGACCATACCGGCCAGCAAATCGGAATCGCACTTGGCTTCCTTGGCGGTCTTGCTCAAGATATTATTGAGTGCAATAAGCTCCAGCCCGCTCAGCTTCACCACGGCGTAGCCGGGGTCTTTCTTGGCATCATCGCGCCACTTCAGCGAACAGATTCTCAT
>CABQGZ010000617.1 GCA_902463835.1 uncultured Lachnospiraceae bacterium | reverse complement strand
CAATATGTTCCTTCTTCACGTTTCCAATATTGGCATAGCGGCTGTCCTCGCTGTTATTGCGATTATCACCCAGCACAAAGTATTCATCCATCCCAACCGTCACTGGCTCCTCCGCCAGCAGGCCGTTCTCCACGTGGGGGTTATCAATAACCTCCTCCAAGGGCTCCTGGTTGACATACACCTTCCCTTCCATAATCTGAACCGTATCTCCGGGAACCGCGATGACTCGTTTGATATAGTAGTGGGATTTCTCATTTCCATTGGGCAAAAATACAATAATATCATTGACCTTTGGCTGGAAAAGCTTGTAGACAAACCGGTTCATCAACACCGTATCGCCATTTTCCAGCGTTCCCGACATGGACTGCCCCACAACGGGGACGCGGACGCCCAGATAGAAAACGATGACTGCCGCAATCGCAACCACCAGGGCGATCTCTCCCGCCCAAACCAGCACTTCCTTCGCCAGCTTTACCTTTTTCTCTTTCTTTTGACCGCTGAAATCAAGGCCATCCGATGAAAATCGCTGTGTTCGTCTTTTCTTCTCTTTAAATTGATTCCGTCTGCGTCTCACTGCAAAGCCCCCGTTTCCTATCTCGATGTAACAGTTCGGCCTGAGCGAACTTTACTCATACTCTGTGCTATGCTCCACTTCATTACATATAGCTAAAAAGGGGCTGCACTCATCACAGCCCCTTTCCCGAGAATTATTTTACTAATTCTTTTACTTTCGCTTTCTTACCAACACGGTCTCTCAAGTAGTTCAATTTTGCTCTTCTTACTTTACCATGTCTTACAACTTCCACTTTTTCTACATTGGGAGAATGCAAAGGCCAGGTCTTCTCTACGCCTACGCCGTTGGAGAACTTTCTTACTGTGAAAGTCTCTCTGTTGCTTCCACCCTGTCTCTTCAGCACGATTCCTTCGAATACCTGTACTCTCTCTCGGTTTCCTTCCTTGATCTTGCCGTATACGCGAACGGTATCGCCTACACGGAACTGCGGTACTTCTGCCTTCAACTGTTCTGCTTCAATGCTCTTAATGATTTCTGTTGCGTTCATTTTGTGACCTCCTACTGATTTAGATGTTCTTAATACGCCTGGTAACAGAGGACCATCCTGTTTAATTGTCTCACGGAGATTAATTATACTATAAGTTGTAGGAAAAAGCAAGATTTTTTTGAAATTGAATTTTCAATAACTTTTTTGTCCCGCAAGCTGCTTTAAATCCTCGATTGCCATCTCAAAGGACATGACATGCAATCCAACGTACATGCTTTCCAGCACCTCTACTGGTGCTTGCCGAAGCATCTCCTCCGGAGTATCTTCCGGGTACGTAAGGCTCCACACCTTGAACAGATACCCCGTCCACTCCATAAAATCCTCGGGGAATATCTATCCCTCCTCAAGGGTCACTTCCTGCTCCAACGTCTCCATAATGTACGCTTCCCCAAGCCACATTTCATTAAAATCACTGTGATACAGATGAACTGCCAGATTTGAGTGCATCAGTTTCTCGATGAACTGCTCTGAGCCGTATCTTTTCCTGCAGGATAATACGAACAGAGCCGCTGACATCTCACACAGACCCACATTTATACTGTTTAATATCATGCTCTGTTCCACTCCTCCATAATTTCATCGATATACCTCACATCCTGTGCACGTCGGTATCTTATCTTCAAAGTGTCAAGTATCCCTTCCATCTGCACAGTTCGCTGATCATTCCATGCCTTCTGTCGTTTTCTCTCGCTTTCACACATAGTCCGTGAATCTATCTGCTTTAGATACGGCTCCTGGCAGGCTTTTTCTGTTTTCAGTACATATTGCCTGCCAAGCTTCACCTGTTTAAGTGCATCCAACAGCGCTTTATCACAAAGTTCCCCTTGGCTGTTCTTCTCTGTCTCCAAGATAAAATCCCTGCCCAAAATCACAAGCTGTCCTGCTGATGGGCCGTATCGCTCCCCTTATTCCGCTTTTTGAACCATGATACAATATCATCCCTGTTCACCCTTCTCTGTTCCTTCAAACGTTTCCACGCACCTCTTTGGCTTCATTATATCTGCTTTTATAATGTTTCGCAATCATTTTTCCACTTTTCCCAGAGATCCGGCCTGCGTTCCCTTGTTCTAATTTCCGACTGCTCTTTGCGCCAGATTTCAATATTCTTATGATGCCCGGACAGAAGCACCTCCGGCACTCTTTTCCCCATCCACTCCTCAGGGCGGCTGTATTGAGGGTATTCCAGCAGGTTATTCTCAAAGGACTCGGTGCTGCCGGATTCCGCATTGGTAAGCACGCCGGGAACCATGCGGGAGATAGCGTCTGCCATCACCATAGCCGGAAGCTCTCCGCCGGTGAGTACATAGTCCCCAATGGAGACATAGTCCGTCACAATCTCCTCCAGGACGCGCTCATCGATCCCCTCATAATGACCGCAGAGGAAGATCAGATCCTCCTCTTTCGCCAGTTCCTTCGCCATTCCCTGATGGAATGTAGGTCCCTGTGGTGTGAGATAGATACAGCGGGGCTTTTTCCCAATCCGGTCAACCACAGAGCGCCAGGCGTCGTAGACCGGTTGAGCCTGCATCAGCATCCCGGCGCCGCCGCCGTAGGGATAATCGTCCACCTTACTGTGCTTGTTGGTGGAATAATCACGGATATTGACAGCTTCGATGGAAAGATATCCTGCTTCCACCGCCCGGCCGATGATGCTGGTGTTCAGTCCGTTCATCACCATCTCCGGAAATAATGTTAAGATATAAAAATTCATACGTCTGATTCCTTTGCCTAATCAACAATTGATCTGTTCCTACTCCCGCAGTCCTTCCAGCACATGGACACGCATGATGCGTTTTTCCATATCCACCTGCAAAATGCATTCCTTGATTGCCGGCAGCAGCAGGTCTCTGCTCCCCTGTTTTGATATCACATAGACATCGTTTGCCCCTGTGGAAAGCACGTCGGAAAGTTCACCCAGCGCTTCTCCGCTCTCATCCTCCACCAAAAGTCCGATGAGATCTGCAATAAAGTATTCGTCCTCCTCACACGGCACCGCATTTTCCCGGGTCACATAAAGAGGCTTTCCTTTCCATATTTCCACATCATTTATATTGTCAT
>CABQGZ010000616.1 GCA_902463835.1 uncultured Lachnospiraceae bacterium | reverse complement strand
GAAAAGGAGAGACACATATGGATTTTTTAAGTATCTTCGACGTCATCGGTCCAAATATGATCGGTCCCTCCAGTTCCCATACAGCCGGAGCTGTTTCTATTGCACTCATGGCAAGAAATTTATTTTCAGAAGAAATCAAAAGCGTGACCTTCACACTCTATGGTTCCTTTGCCAAGACCTACCGGGGCCATGGCACTGACCGCGCACTTCTCGGAGGCATCTTAGGCTTTCCTACTTATGACGAAAGGATCCGGGATGGGTTTCAATACGCAAAGGAAATGGGTGTTTCTTTTCGATATATCATCGATGAGCAGACTGTGACAAATCATCCAAACACCGTTGACATTGATATCACAGGAGAATCCGGAAATAAGCTGTCTGTCCGCGGGGAATCTGTCGGAGGAGGAAAAATAAAAATCGTCCGTATCGATGGTATTGACGTGGAATTTACTGGAGAATACAGCACTTTGATTGTAAAACAGATTGATAAACCGGGAGTCGTCGCCCACATTACGCAAGCACTCAGCGAGTATAATGTAAATATTGCTTTCATGCGTTTGTTTCGCGAGGACAAAGGTGCCGGCGCATATACAATTGTGGAATCTGACGAAGCGATCCCAGCAGAGGTAATAAAGCGTATTCGTACAAACAAAAATGTATCAAATCTGGTATTGATTCAGATATAGGAGGAAACATGGATTTTTATACAGGGCGAGAATTGATTCAAAGATGTCATGAAAAGTCACTTCCGATATCTAACATTATGAAGTTTCGGGAAATTTCAAACACACATTCTACGACAGAAGAAGTAGAAGAAAAATTAAAAACAGCGTTTACCATAATGAAAAATGCCGCCTATAAACCGATCGCACAGCCGCGAAAATCAATTGGCGGTTTAATCGGCGGCGAGGCCAAAAGAGTATTTGAACATAGAGTTGCTAAAAAAAGCATCTGCGGTCAAGTACTATCTAAGGCGATTGCCTACAGTATGGCTGTTTTGGAAGTAAACGCGTCTATGGGGCTTATCGTAGCTGCCCCAACGGCAGGTTCTGCCGGAGTGCTGCCTGGTGTACTGTTAGCTCTTCAGGAGGAACATCATTTACCTGATACTGCTTTATATAATGGACTTTTAAACGCTGCTGCAATCGGATATCTTCTTATGCGGAATGCCTCCGTTGCCGGAGCAGAGGCAGGCTGCCAGGCTGAGGTGGGCTCTGCCAGTGCGATCGCGGCAAGCGCAGTTGTTGAAATGATGGAGGGCTCCCCCGAAATGTGCCTGCAGGCGGCATCCTTTGCCATCTCAAACCTGCTCGGGTTGGTCTGTGACCCGATCGCTGGTCTGGTAGAATCTCCCTGTCAGAGCCGGAATGCAATTGGCGTCGCAAATGCACTTACTTCAGCTGAACTTGCGCTTTGCGGTATTTCCCACCCAATTCCATTTGATGAGATGTCGGAAGCCATGCTCCGTGTTGGAAGAAATCTTCCGGTTGAACTGCGTGAGACCGCTATGGGAGGCTGTGCCGGAACACCTACTGGCTGCTCGCTTGGATGTGGGGCCTGTAAATAGGATTTTTCCCCTTTCTGTGGGGATTCCGGTTGTGTATGTCGGTGTGTATATGGGAGCAGGTCGCACACCAGAGAGGAATATATAGAAAAGAATTCGGTAGAAGAAAGACTTGAGGTTGGAATCCGGATCGCGTTGGAGCTGACAAAGTAGAAAGGATGGAGCAAAAGCGTATGAAATTTACAGCGGCAGGGGATACTGTGATTCAGAGAAGAATACAGAAGAAATTTGCAGGTTTCCAGGAGATTGCTCCCTTTATAAAACAGGGGGATGCACGATTTTTTAATCTGGAAACGACACTGAACCGGGAGGGAGAGTGTTTTGCCTCCCAGTTCAGCGGGGGTACTTATATAAGAACCAATCCAGAAGTGCTTGGTGACATAAAGAAGTTTGGATTTAACATGACCACATGCAATAACAACCATGCCATGGATTTTTCCTACGAAGGGTTGCTGTCAACGATAAAACATTTGGATGCGGAAGGTTTTGTGCATGCAGGCGTGGGAAGGAATCTGGATGAGGCTGCGGCGCCAAGATATCTGGAAACGCCAAACGGACGGGTGGCACTTATTGCAGTGAATACTTCCTTTGATCCGTCTATGATGGCGGGAACCCAGGGAAGACGTGTCCCAGGGAGGCCGGGAATCAATGGCCTACGTATTGATGAGAAGATTATAGTAACCAAAGATGAACTGGAAATGGTAAAAAACTTAGCAAAAAGAACGCAGATTAACGCAGAGAAGGAGATTACGCGCAAAGAGGGATACCACGGCGAGCTTCCTGAACATCAGGTGGAGTTTGGGTCGCAGCTTTTTGAAGAGGGAGAGAAGAGCGAATATAAAAGAACTGTGAATAAAGCAGATATGGCCAGGGTAGAAAAGGCAATCTACGAGGCGCAGTTTCAGGCAGATTATATCATGATTTCTGTACATTCCCATCAGCTTTCCGGGGATAAAAAAGAAACTCCGGCCAGGTTTCTGTGTGATTTTGCACATGCCTGCATCGATGCGGGGGCAAATGCCGTGGTCGGTCATGGCCCGCATCTGTTGCGTCCCATCGAAATCTATAAAGACAGTCCGATATTCTATTCGCTGGGGGACTTTATTTTACAGCTCTACAGCGTAGAGTTTGCCCCGGAGGATTTTTATAACAAGTACGGTCTGACCACAGATGCGACCATGCATCAGCTCTTAAAACAACGTTCAAAGGATTTCACAGTGGGGCTGATGGAGGATCGACGGATGGCGCAGGCGGTGATCCCTTACTGGGAGACAAAAGATAAGAAGCTTGTAAAGCTTACGCTTTTGCCCATCGAGGCGCCGCTGAAGGGGAATAAATCGGAGGTGGGACTGCCTCGCTGGGCAACCGATCCGGAGTTTATCGAGAGACTGGCCGAGATGTCGGCGTACAGTGGGCTGAGGATGGAGATTGGGAAAGATTTGCTTGTGACGTGTAAATGGTAAAGCCGTGGAAATGCAAGGCGTATATTTTCATTGTATTTTACAGGAAAATCCCGACCATATTTCTGACATTTTTTAATGCATACAAGGTTGATTTC
>CABQGZ010000615.1 GCA_902463835.1 uncultured Lachnospiraceae bacterium | reverse complement strand
TCTCTGTGATCTCCCTTGCGTCCTCCACAGAGGTTGGCTTAATTACGCATACTTCCATTCCACTGCCCTGCTTTCTGGTGCTTCTGATTGCCGTCACCTTGGGGGTTGTCTTCACCTGCTTTTCTTTTACAGAAGAAATCCTGCGTTCCTCTTCATAATAATCATCCTCTTCTGCTTTCTTCTTATCTTTGGCGCGGAACTTCTTTGCAGGCTTCTCTTCCTCATAATCGTCATAGTCGTCATAATCTTCATTATAGAAGTCATCGTCATCATCCGGATTTAATCGCATCACATTTAAAAATTTATCCAGTACGCTCATGGTAGTTCTCCCTTACACTATTTATTGTAATTTCTTTCGCCAAAAATGCCGGTTCCTACTCGTACCATGGTAGCGCCCTCTTCGATGGCCACCATATAGTCCCCGGTCATTCCCATGGACAAGATATCCATATCTACATTATCAACGTTTTTCTCCGCTATGTCAACAGATAATTCTTTCATTTTTCGGAAAAATATGCGATTTTCTTCCGCATCCTCCACAAATGGAGCAATTGTCATCAGACCCTTGACGTGGAGCTGAGGCAATCTGGCAATCTCACAGACCAGTGCAATGGCATCTTCTTTAAAAATACCGAACTTGGATTCCTCCTGGGCCATATTCACCTCCACCAGAATATCTACTTCCACCTGCTTTATCACAGCCTGACGGCTGATCTCCTCCGCCAGCCGCAGGGAGTCTACCGAATGGATGAGACAGGCCTTATCCACGATATATTTTACCTTATTTCGCTGCAGATGGCCGATCATGTGCCAGTGGATATCTTTGGGTAGTACCTCGTACTTCTCCGTCAGCTCCTGCACCTTGTTCTCCCCGAATTCCCGGATGCCGTCGTTGTAGATCTCCTCCAGCATGGGAACTGGCTTCGTCTTGCTGACGGCGATCAAAGTTACCTCCGACGCATCTCTGCCGGCCTTCTCGCAGGCCGCCCTTATATTCTCCTGTACCTGTTTCAGATTCTCTGTCAAATCCGTATATTGAGACATTTTCAACCTCCTGATTCTTTCTATACCTATCCTTTTCTCATTCATGCTCAATCCGTCACTTAATGATTTCATTTTCCTTAATGGATCGGCTGTCCAGCGCAATGTGGTCATACATGGATATTCCGTAGGAAGTGCCGCTCTTTATGATGGTATATTCCTCATTTTCAAACTTCTTCTCTATCCTTCGGAACACTGCATAGCCGCGATTGATGCTGTAGACCCCGGGAAGAACCTCCGTGTTCTTCAGCACATAGCGCTCATTGGAATCCGGCTTGATGGCCACATCTCCCAGTCGAATCTCATCGGAAGAAATATAATAGGAATCCTCTGTCTCATAAAAAAGTGTCGCCTGATAAAAGGACGGCGTCAAGGTCTTTCCATCCTCTGTCTTACGCTCGATCAGAAGTCCATCCTTATTGGAATCTCCACCCTTGGTGATGTATTCCTTTGGAACGGTGATAAAATCCTTTTGCGTGATGGCTGTATTTGGAATCTTAAGGCCAGAGGTATCTGCAAGAAGCAGTTCCAGTTCCACAAAGCGGTCGTTGGCAAAACGAACCATGGAATTCTTGAATTCCAGCACCAGATACGGCTGTCCGTCCCTTTCCACGATCTTTGCCACGGCCCACACCCTGGTGTTATCCTTTTTGAATTCCACCTGAATATTTTCTTCCTCGCGAAGCTCCTTGGCCAGATCCTCCTTAAGCGGAATGACCACGTTCCAGATTTCACTGTTGATGATCTTATATGCCGGATCACCGGCGGCAATCTTTTCGCGCTTTAGGAAATTCTCTTTTTTATAGGATGCGGCATCAAACATATCTGCCGTAAAAGTGTCCGCGGTAACTGATTCCAGACCATCTGTGTAGTAGACAACCACGCCTGCCGCTTCCGCTTTGTAGGCTGTCAATCCCTGTGTACTTCCGAGGGCCTGGTCAATCCCCGCGCGCGCATTATCATTCAAGGCCTCCACCAGGGCTGCCTCCATGTCATACCGAAGCTGATACATCTGATAAAACTGATTGTCAGAGTATCCGGACATGTACTGATCCGCCACTGCCTCCAGCTGCCGGTAGGCCTCGTCCGATATCATCAGCTGACCGTTGTTTGTGTCCGTCATCTGGTGATAGAAGTCGCCGGTCTCGTCCACAGAGTAGACATAGCTCCCAACGCTGGCCTTGGTGCCCGCCTTGCAATAGTAGTTGACGTATCCGCTGGCCGCAGCCTCGTATACTGTCTCGTCCCTCAGAATCAGCCCGTCAAATACGGTGTTCTGCGCAATGGAGCCCTTTGTCACCTCGTAGGCTGACACGTGGCTGGTTGTGAAGTATGAAAAAACAAAGTACAGCATATAGATGAAAATGATGCCAAAGACAATGATGCCTATATTCAGTTGAATGGGTTTCCGATATCTTACAATCTTACGATTTCGTTTTCCTGCCACTGGCTTACCATCCTATTCCTTAGAGCTTGTGTTGGGCAGCAACCTTTGGAAGGTTTTTGCTTTCTGCAACAAATATGGTCATATTATACCACAGACCTTGGCATAACTCAACTTTATATTTGGAGGAATTAATAGTCCCGCAAAAGCCACACCAAAAGTTCCGCCCAGGAGCAAGGCTGGTTTACTGGCAGAATTCTTTGTTTCTTTCTTTTTGACATGATTTCTCGTAAACGCTCAATAACTGAGTGCCTTATATCCCTTATTAACTTTTAAATCCATCTTTTCGATCAGTTCTTCAATATGCTCTACTGTCTCTTCCAGGTCTTCCGCTATCTGTTCTACAGATTTTCCCTTTTTTAGCTTAATTTGAATCTGTTCTGTCAATTTCTGATCCATTCCCTGTTCGATTCCCCGCTCGATTCCCTGCTCAATAATATTCTCTGACAAATTGCACATAACTTGCATTCTCCCTTCCATCTCGGCCGTCATTTGCATTCCATATTTTTCTGTTAATACGCGCTTCTTTTCCTTGATATCCATTCGTGCCAGCAAGCTTTCCAGCATAGCAATCAGCACATACTTCGATTCCCTGATATTCTCGCCGCATCGAATATTGATGATAATGCCTTTTATTAAAC